>NZ_JASCPQ010000107.1:0-16091 GCF_029959305.1 Pseudomonas sp. PS01297 | reverse complement strand
GGGCTTGCTCGCGATGCAAGCGACGCGCTATTACTGGCAAACCAGGTCGATGCTATCGCGAGCAAGCCCGCTCCCACAGGATCCATGACGCATCAGATACCGCAAAGCTCGCGCAAGTACGCCGTGTCCAGGTGTTTTTCGACCAGATCGGCCAGGCGCTCGATGTCGCGCTCGCGCAGGGCGTGGTAGTCGACGTGCTGCACGTTCTGCAACCCGGCCCAGCGCAGCAACGCGCCGCAGGCCTCAGGCGACTCGAACAAACCGTGCAGGTACGTGCCGAGAATGTGCCCGTCCGCACTCTGCGCGCCGTCACAACGGCCGTCATCCAGACGCACTGCCGGCCGCTCCAGCGCCGCCCCCGTGGTGACACCGGCGTGAATTTCGTAGCCGTTGACCTCGGCGTTTTCCAGCAACAAATGGCCGCGCACGTTGCGCAGCTGCTTCTCGGCGGCCAGTTCGGTGCTGAAGCCCAACAGGCCCAAACCGGCGCTCGAACCGGGTGCCCCCTCCAGCCCCAGCGGGTCATGCACCTGCTCACCGAGCATCTGCAAACCACCGCAAATACCCAGCACCTTGCCGCCGTAGCGCAGGTGGCGATTGATTGCCGTGTCCCAGCCATTGGCGCGCAAATACGCCAGGTCACTGCGTACGCTTTTTGAACCCGGCAAGATGATCAAATCAGCCGGCGGGATCGCTTGCCCCGGCCCGACAAACTGCAAATCCACTTGCGGGTGCAAGCGCAGCGGGTCGAAGTCGGTGTGATTGCTGATACGCGGCAATACCGGCACCACCACTTTAAGCACATGCTCGACCTTGTCAGTCTGGCGCTGGTCGATGCCGTCTTCGGCCTCAAGGTGCAAATCCAGCACGTAGGGCAACACGCCAATCACCGGTTTGCCGGTGCGCTGTTCCAGCCAGTCGAGGCCCGGCTGCAGCAAGGCAATGTCACCGCGAAAACGGTTGATGATGAAGCCTTTGACCCGCGCCTGCTCGGTTTCGGAGAGTAACTCCAGGGTGCCGACCAAGTGCGCGAAAACGCCGCCCCGATTGATGTCGGCAATCAGCACCACCGGGCAATCCACCGCTTCGGCAAAGCCCATATTGGCGATGTCACCGGCGCGCAAGTTGATCTCGGCCGGAGAACCCGCGCCTTCAACCATGACCACCGGGTACGCGGCACTCAGCCGTTGATGCGAGGCCAGCACCGCTTGCATGGCGATGGCTTTGTAGTCGTGATACGCCACCGCGTTCATGGTGGTGACGGCGCGGCCATGAATAATCACCTGGGCGCCGGTGTCGCTGTTGGGCTTGAGCAACACCGGATTCATGTCGGTGTGCGGCGCCAAACCGGCGGCCTGCGCCTGTACGGCCTGGGCGCGGCCAATTTCACCGCCTTCAGCAGTCACGGCACTGTTGAGCGCCATGTTCTGCGGTTTGAACGGCACCACGCGCACGCCCTCGCGGGTCAGCCAGCGGCACAACGCCGTGACCAGCGTGCTTTTGCCCGCATCGGAAGTGGTGCCCTGCACCATCAATGTGCTCATGAAACGTCCTTGGTTCGTGCGAGGGTATAAGCCTGCAAGGCCTCTTGCAGCTTCAACCAGTCGGCTTCATCAGCAGGCAGGCCAAAACGCACGCTGCTGTTGCTGGTAAACAGCCGCAGCAAAATCCCGCGCCGGGCCATAAAGTCGTAAAGCTGCTCGGCCTCTGGGGTGATCAGCCACTGGAACAAGGCGCAGCCGCCTTGCGGGAGCAAATCATGCTGGCCCAGCAGGTGCTGCAAGCGGGTGCTGGCCAACTCACTGCGCTCACGCTGAAGGGCGTGGCCTTGGGTGTCGCGCAGGCACGCTTGGCCGACAATCCGCGTCGGACCGCTGACGGCCCACGGGCCGACTTGCTCTGCCAGCAGTTTGAGCAATTTAAGTTCCGCCAGCACAAAGCCCAACCGCACCCCGGCCAGGCCGAAAAACTTGCCGAACGAACGCAGCACAATCAATCCGCTGCGCCCACTCTCGGCAGCCAGGCTCAACTCGGGGGTGTTGTCCATAAAGGCTTCGTCCACCACCAGCCAGCCGCCGCGCTGGGCCAGACGCGCGTGCCAGTCGAGCAAACGCTCGGGTGTCAGGCTCAAGCCCGTGGGGTTGTTAGGGTTGACCACCACCAACACATCGAGGGTGTCGAGGTAGGTGTCGACTTCCTGCTCCAGAACTTCACGCACGATGTAGCCGCTGCGGCGCCACGATTCGGCGTGTTCGGCGTAGCACGGTGACAGCACGCCGACCTTGCCACTGCGGCGCAGACGCGGCAGCAACTGGATCGCGCATTGCGAACCCGGCACCGGCAATACGTGGGGGGCGCCGTAATACTCGCAGGCCGCCTGCTCCAGTCCGTCATCGGTTTCGGGCAAACGCGCCCAGGCCCGCTCGGGGAGCGCCGGGATTGCAAAAGGCCAGGGCGCGAGGCCACTGGACAAGTCCAGCCATTGCGACTCGGCAATGCCGTAGTCGAGGGCCGCCTGACGCAAACGTCCACCATGCTCAAGCAAAGAACTCACTCCCCACGCACAAGATCAGTAACCACAACCACACACCGCGCTGCACCAACTGCCAGCCACGACCAATCGAATCGGCATCGGCGGGCACGCCTTCACCCAACTGCGGGCGCTCATGCACTTCACCGTGATAAATCGCTGCGCCACCCAACTCGACCCCCAGCGCACCGGCACCGGCCGCCATCACTGGCCCGGCATTGGGGCTGTCCCATTGCGGCGCCTGTTTGCGCCAGCAGGTCAACGCCAAGCGGGTTTTACCGAGCAAGGCGTAGGTCAGTGCCACCAACCGTGCAGGAATGTAGTTAAGCAGGTCGTCGATGCGCGCGGCAGCCCAACCAAAACGCTCGAAGCGCTCGTTGCGATAACCCCACATCGCGTCCAGGGTGTTGCTCAAACGGTAGAGCACCACGCCCGGCGCACCGGCAACGGCAAACCAGAACACTGCCGCGAACACCGCATCACTGCCGTTTTCGAGGACCGACTCGGTGGCGGCCCGGGCCACTTCGGTTGCATCCAGTTCGCTGGTTTGACGGCTGACCAGATAGCCGACCCGCGTACGCGCCTCGTCCAGATCATTGGCGCGCAAGGCCTCGGCCACCGGCTGCACATGTTCACCGAGGCTGCGCATGCCCAGCGCGCAGTACAGCGCCAGTATCTCCACCAGCCAACCGATATAGGGCAACCATGACAAGGCCGTGGCCACAATCGTCAACGGCAACACCGCCAGTACCCAGGCGGTCACACCGTGGCTGCGCCAGCCACGGCCACCGGAATTGAAACGCTGTTCGATACGGTCAGCCATGCGGCCAAACGCAACCAGCGGATGCCAGCGTTTAGGCTCGCCGAGCAGCGCATCCAACGCCACACCGGCAACGCACAACAACGCCACACTCATGGCTTTACTCCCCAATAATTCTCGTACACCAACTCACTCAGCGGGCGCGCCTGCGCCCACCCTTCCAGCACCAGCATCGGCGCCGGATAAAATTGCTCGACCGGCCCCAGACACAACACCGCCAGCGGTTTGGCCCCGACAGGCAGGCCCAGCAGATCGGCCAGCGCCTGAGGCTCGAACAACGACACCCAGCCCATGCCCAGGCCTTCGACCCGCGCTGCCAGCCAGAGGTTTTGAATCGCGCAGGACAGCGACGCCATGTCCATTTCCGGCAATGTCCGACGGCCGAAAATGTGCTTTTCGCGATCATCCATCAACGCGGCCACCAGCACTTCGGCGCAGTCATTAATGCCTTCGACCTTGAGCGTCATGAACTCGTCGGAGCGCTCGCCCAAGGCTTCAGCGGTGCGTACCCGCTCGGCCTCGACCACGGTTTGAATCTTGCCGCGCAGCTCACGGTCGGTGATGCGGATAAACCGCCACGGCTGCATCAGGCCCACGCTCGGCGCCTGATGCGCGGCTTCGAGCAAGCGGGCCAACAACTCGGGCGCCACTTCACCACCGCTGAAGTGGCGCATATCGCGGCGCTCAGCAATGGCGCGGTAAACAGCGGCCTTTTCTTCAGGGCTAAATGCGTTGTCGCTCATGGCACCTTCACGGCGCACGGCGCGAACAACGCGGCAATGGCCTGGGGATTGGACGGAAAGTAAAAGTGCACATAAGACGCCGTCATACGCCCTTCGCGATACACCGCTTCGGCACCGCGCCCGCCATTGGGGCTAAGGCCCCGCGCAATGGGCTCAAGTTCGGTGCTGGTCAGCGAGTGATGATAGGTGTGACCCCGCAGCAGGCCTTCGGGCATTTCGACGGCTTGCAAGGCCAGCGCAGCCAGGCGCTTTTGCATCGTCGCCTCGCCCTTGAGCAAGCCCACCAGCGCTTCACGCTGGCCCTCGACATCGGTCAAGGCGTCGAGCAGATAAAGCATGCCGCCGCACTCGGCCAACAGCGGTTTGCCTGCCTGATGGTGGGCACGAATCGCCTCAAGCATCGAGGTATTGCGCGCAAGGGCCTGGTGATGGAGTTCCGGGTAACCACCGGGCAAATACACACTGTCGGCTTGCGGCAATTGGGTGTCGCGAATCGGCGAGAAAAACACCAGCTCAGCGCCCATGTCACGCAGCAACGCCAGGCTCGCGCCATAGGTAAAGGCAAACGCTTCATCGCGCGCCACGGCAATCCGCACACCGGCCAGCAAGGGCTCAATGGCCACCGGCTCAGGCGCGGCGAATTCCACCGGCGGTGGCAGCGCTACCTCGCAGGTGCTGGCCAAGGCATTGGCGGCGGCGTCCAGACGCATATCGAGATCGTTCAACTCGCTGGCTTGCACCAGGCCCAAATGGCGGCTGGGCAGCTCGATCCCGGTTTCGCGGGACAACGCGCCGTACCAGCGCAAGCCTTCGGTCAGGCTGCCTTCCAGCAACTGCGCATGGCGCACAGTGCCCACCCGGTTGGCCAACACCCCGGCAAACGGCAGGTCCGGCTGATAGCGCGCCAGCCCCAACGCCAACGCGCCGAAGGTCTGGGCCATGGCCGTACCGTCAATCACACCCAATACCGGAACACCAAAATGACGGGCCAAATCGGCGCTGGACGGCGTGCCGTCAAACAGGCCCATGACCCCTTCGATGAGGATAAGGTCCGATTCACCCGCCGCTTCCCAGAGCAAGCGCCGGCTTTCGTCGGCGCCGACCATCCACAAGTCCACCTGATACACCGGCGCACCGCTGGCGCGCTCGAGGATCATGGGGTCGAGAAAATCGGGGCCACATTTAAAGACCCGCACCTTGCGCCCCTGATTGCGATGCAATCGGGCCAAGGCGGCGGTGACGGTGGTCTTGCCCTGACCGGAGGCCGGTGCGGCGATCAATACCGCCGGGCAATGACGCGACTCTCTCATGCTTCAACACTCACAATTCAATGCCTTTCTGGGCTTTGATACCGGCCTGGAAGGCATGTTTGATCACGCCCATTTCAGTCACGGTATCGGCCAGGTCAATCAGTTCAGGTTTAGCGCCGCGCCCGGTGACCAACACATGCTGCATCGGCGGGCGGGCTTGCAGATCGCTCAGCACTTGCTCCAGGTCGAGATAGCCGTGCTTGAGCGCAATGTTCAATTCATCCAGCACCACCAGGCCAATGGCCGGGTCGCGCAGCATCTCGCGGGAGACTTGCCAGGCGGCTTCGGCGGCGGCGATGTCACGCTGGCGGTCCTGAGTTTCCCAAGTAAAACCTTCACCCATCACGTGATAGCGCACTTGTTCAGGGAAGCGACGGAAAAAGATCTCTTCGCCAGTGCTGTTACGCCCCTTGATGAACTGCACCACGCCACACTGCAGGCCGTGGCCCATGGCCCGGGCCAGCATGCCGAAAGCCGAACTGCTCTTGCCTTTGCCGTTGCCGGTTAACACCAGCAGCAGGCCGCACTCATTCGGAGCGCTAGCAATGCGTTCGTCCATAATCGCTTTTTTGCGTTGCATGCGCGCCAGGTGACGTTCGTCGCGCTCGGGGGATTCATTCATGGCAGCTCTCCGTTGGGGCTAAAAAATGCAAACGGGAGGCGGGGGAATTCATTAACAATCGACACACCTTCGCCCGCCGCAAGGGTGCTGGATGGATCAGGCCGGTCTCCGGGCTCATGAGTGGGCGTTCCTGAACAAGGAACAACACCGGGCCACGCGCCTTCCCGTGCACTAAACACAGTGGCATTGAGCGTGAAGTTGACTCATTTACCGTTGCGGGGGCAGCGCCGGGATCAAAGCGGTTGTGTGGGTAAAACGCGCCCTCACCGGCTTCCCTGTTTCACTCTGCCAACCTGAGGTTGCAGAGCACCTGAAACACGCCGCGAAGGTTAGAGGGTTGGGGGTGGAGCGTCAATTAAAGGTGCCGGGCTGCGCAGCAAACAAACCCGTCGGCCTGAACCTTTGAACGGCTACGCTTCTCTATGACTACACGCCTACTGTTTTCATGGAGATCCATATGCTCAAGCGCCAGCACGCTGTTGTCATCGTTTTAGCGGCAGGGTTGGCCGCCTGCGGTGAAAGCTCGACCCTGCAAGTCACCGACGGCACAGGCCCCTCGCCTACTCTGCCGGCACCGAACAAAACGCTGATCCCCACCGTCAACATTGCCCCGGCAGTGGGCTGGGCGGAGGGCGCCAAGCCGGTTACCGCGCAAGGTTTGCAGGTGCAAGCCTTTGCCGAAGGGCTCGATCACCCGCGCTGGCTCTATGTATTGCCCAATGGCGATGTGCTGGTGGCCGAAAGCAACGCACCGGCCAAGCCGGATGGCAGCCAGGGGCTGCGCGAGTGGATCGCCAGCAAGGTCATGGGCCGCGCCGGTGCAGGTGTGCCAAGCGCCAACCGCATCACTTTGTTGCGCGACACCAACCACGATGGCAAAGCCGACACCCGCACGGTGTTTCTAGAAAACCTGAACTCACCCTTCGGCATGACCCTGGTGGGCAACGACCTGTACGTGGCGGATGCCGACAAGTTGCTGCGCTTCCCGTATCAACCGGGCGAAACCTCCATCAGCGCGCAGCCGACCAAGATCATTGATTTGCCCAGCGGCCTGAACCACCACTGGACGAAAAACGTCATCGCCAGCCCTGACGGCAAAAAACTCTACGTGAGTGTCGGCTCGAACAGTAACGTCGGCGAAAACGGCATGGACATCGAAGAAGGGCGCGCAGCGATCTGGGAAGTCGACCCGGCCACCGGCAGCCACCGTATTTTTGCCTCAGGGCTGCGCAACCCCAACGGCATGGACTGGGAACCCAAGACCGGCAAACTGTGGACCGCTGTGAACGAGCGCGACGAAATCGGCAGCGATTTGGTGCCCGACTACATCACCTCGGTGCAAGACGGCGGTTTCTATGGCTGGCCCTACAGCTATTACGGGCAGCACGTCGACGTGCGGGTCAACCCGCAAAACGCCGAACTGGTGGCCAAAGCCATTGCCCCGGACTATGCCGTCGGCCCGCACACCGCCTCACTGGGCCTGGCCTTTGCGCAAAACAGCACACTGCCGAACTTCACCGACGGCGTATTTATCGGCCAGCACGGCTCATGGAACCGCAAACCGCACAGTGGCTACAAAGTGATCTTCGTCCCGTTTGCCGACGGCAAGCCCAACGGCATGCCGATTGACGTGCTGACCGGCTTCCTCAACTCCGATGAAAAAGCCATGGGCCGCCCCGTGGGGGTCGTCATTGATAAACAGGGGGACTTGCTGGTGGCCGATGATGTCGGCAACAAAGTGTGGCGGGTGTCGGGGGAGTAAACCTTTAAATCCTCTCACGACAGATCTATGCGCTTTTCGTAGGAGCTGCCGAAGGCTGCGATCTTTTGACCTCTAAAAGCCAAAGATCGCAGCCTGCGGCAGCTCCTACAAGGCTTCATCAAATTAGAGAGATTAAGGCAACCGCGCCAAATGCTGCTCGGTTGGCAAGACGCGCTTGGCGTTCAGATAGGCTTTTTGCCAATAGGCTTTGCTGAGGCTGTCCAGCTTGACCGTGCCGCCGGTGGCAGGCGCATGCACGAAGCGGCCCTCACCCACGTAGATGCCGGCATGGCTGACTTGGGTTCCACCATTGGTGGCGAAGAACAACAGGTCACCGGTTTGCAGCTGGTCTTTGCCGACATTCTGCCCGCGCATCACGATCATTTCGCGGGTGGTGCGCGGCAACGAGATACCCGCCATGTCGTTGTAGACGTACTTGATCAGACCACTGCAATCAAAACCTGAGTCCGGTGTATTGCCGCCCCAGCGATACGGCGTGCCCACCAGACCCAACGCACGAAACAGCACGTCTGCCGCCAACGGCGAGCCATCGTCGATAGGACTCGACGACACAACCGGTTTGACTTCAACGGGAGCAGGTGCAGGACGGTTGGCGCAGGCACTGAGCAGTGCGGCGAACGTGATGAGGGCAACGCGGGCCAGGGTCGACATAAACAGAACGTTCCTGATTCTGGATACGGCTACTGGGCCGCGAAACCCGAAGCCGCGACAGGGGATACCTTCGCGGCTTCAGGAATTTAACATTGCGACTGAATTCTAGCGCTTAGAAGCCAAACTTCAAGTAAGACTTTAACTTTACTTGCGGGCCACTACGCTGGTCGGCGCCATGGCCAAAGCACGCTTGGCTTCAATAAAGGTCTTGTTCCAGTAGGTGTCGCCCAGGCTATCAATCCTTACACCACCGCTGCGGCGGCTGCTGGAGTGAATAAACTGGTCATCGCCCAGGTAAATGCCAGCGTGGCTGACACGTCCGCGACCATTGGTGCTGAAGAACAGCAGGTCACCCGGCTTGAGGTTGTTTCGCGCGACCAACGGTGCATTTACGTTGATCATTTCGCGGGTGGAGCGCGGCAATTGCATGCCCGCTTCCTCTTTGAACAGATAGCCGATAAAGCCACTGCAATCGAAACCAGCTTCAGAGGTACCGCCAAAACGGTAACGGGTACCGATCAAGGACATTCCGCGCTCAAGAATGCTGTCAGCCAGGGCCGGCAGTTCGTAAGGCTTGCTGTTTTCGGAAAATTGAGCCAGTTCTTTTTCAGTGGCCAGTTCTTCCTGATAAAGAGCGGAAGACTGCGACGAAGATGACTTTTGAACCTGTGAATCGACAACTTGCTGGGACACTGGCGAGTGAGCAGCGCAGCCGAAAAGCAGGGTAACGAGTGCGAGAGGCACGAGGGGTGCGAAGCGCTTTAGCATGGGCACGACCGTGGCTGTAGGAAAAGTTACCGCGACTATGCCCTCTATGATCCTCATTTGCAAATTCAATCGAATTAAATGTGACTTAGTCGATTTCACGTGACATCTAAGGTTTTACACCCCTGACAATCGATTTTGCGTAGACGCATGTCTGACACGCAGGTTTTCTGGCGCCTGAATACTGCCTAAACCTTGTAGGAATGCGCTTTTACAGCAAAAGATCGCGAGGCAAGCTCGCTCCTGCATAAAAAGGGGATAGCGGGTATTTACCAGCCGAGGGTTTCTTTCAAGAAGGGAATGGTCAGCTTGCGTTGCGCCTGCAACGAGGCCTGATCGAGGCGCTCAAGCAATTCAAACAATGCGCTCATGCTGCGTGTACCGCGCGTGAGGATGAAATGCCCGACTTCGTCGGTCAGGTGCAGGCCGCGGCGCGAGGCGCGCAACTGCAAGGCACGCAGTTTGTCTTCATCAGACAAGGGGCGCATTTGAAAAATCAGCGCCAGGGTGAGGCGTGATTTAAGGTCGGCCAGCTTGATCGGCAATTCACGCGGCGAGGCCGAGGCGGCAATCAGCAAGCGACGCCCGCTGTCACGTAGGCGATTGAACAGGTGAAACAGAGCTTCTTCCCAATCAGCCCGACCGGCCACGGCCTGCAGGTCGTCCAGACACACCAGCTCATATTGCTCAAGGTTGTCGAGGATCTCGATACCACGATCCAGCAACTCCGCCAGCGGCAAATACACCGCAGGCTCGCCCATCTGCTCGAAACGCAAGCATGCTGCCTGCAACAAATGCGTGCGCCCTACGCCGTGCTTGCCCCACAGATAAATCAGGCTTTCTGTCCACCCGGCGTCGGCTTCGCACAGACGTTCGACGTAGCCGAGTGCAGCGGCATTGGCGCCTGGATAGTAATTGATGAAGGTAGCGTCATCTCGCAGACGCACACCTAGGGGCAGCTGAATCGGTTTCATGCTGACTGAACAGTTCAAACGAACCGTTAGTGGCCTCTGTGTAAAGTTTGCAAAGTTTATACCCGTGTAGCCGGGCGCACAATGTAACAGACCACGAGCAAAATCAAAGGTTTGCGTTAACGCATTGGATTGAATCAAGTTTTTCTGAGAGACAAGCGCGCGCCCAGTCATAAAAAAAGGCCGGTTCATCGCCACATGAACCGGCCTCTCATTCAATCGATCACCCGCCTACAACTCAGGTTCTTCATCACCTTTATAGGCCTGCGAATGTTTGTACAAATCGTGCATATGGCGCACCAGCACCATGATCACGGCCGCGACCGGCAAGGCCAGCAGTACACCGGTAAAGCCGAACAGCTCGCCGCCCGCCAGAATCGCAAAGATCACCGCCACAGGGTGCAGGCCGATGCGATCGCCCACCAACAGCGGCGTCAAGACCATGCCTTCCAGCGCCTGCCCGACCATAAACACCGCGACAATCCCCAGCATCGGGTACAGGTCACCGCCAAACTGGAACAGACCGGCAATCAGCGCGGCGCCGATGCCGATGATAAAGCCCATGTACGGCACGATAGCCGCCAGACCGGCCATCAAACCGATCAACAGCCCCAGCTCCAGGCCCAGCAACATCAAGCCGGCCGAATAAATGATGCCCAACGCGACCATCACCAATAGCTGCCCGCGAACGAAAGCGCCGAGCACGTCGTGACATTCCTTGGCCAGCGACACAATCTGTTCTTCGCGATCGCGCGGCAGCAGGCCACGAATCTTGGACAGCAACACATCCCAGTCACGCAGCAAGTAAAAGGCCACCACTGGAATCAGCACCAGATTCGCCAAAAAGCCAAACAGCGCCAGGCTTGAAGCGGTGGCCTGTGACAGCACCACCCCGGCGATATCCCCGGCCTGCCCCATGTGCTCGGTAATGGTGGCTTTGATCTTATTAAAGTTCCAGAAGCCATCCCCCAGCCCGAACCGGGTTTGCACCCACGGCAAGGCGGTATTCTGCAACCAGTCCAGCACCAGCGGTGCCAATTGGTAGAGCTTGACCAACTGCTTGGCCAGCATCGGCACCAGCACCACCAATAACGTCACCAGAATGACCGTAAACAGGGTAAAGACCGTGATCGTGCCCCAGGTTCTGGACAGGCCGATTTTTTCGAGGCGATCAACCACCGGGTCGAACATGTAAGCAAGAACGATCGCAATCAGAAAAGGCGTCAGTATCGCGTGCAAGAAATACACGAATAGCACCGCGGCCAGCGCTACACCCCACCAAACCCACCGTCGCGAATCCCGCATAAATGCCTGTCCTTATATATAGAAGAGAAAAACCTACCAGCTAAAGCGCAACTGCGCCGCCTGAGGTGTAGCCGACGCCTGATCTGCAGGCACTTCATGCATTTGCGCCAACGCCAACTGCGAACGCAATTGCTCAGCACTGCCGTTGACCTGATAAACGATTCGGTTGCCGTCGACGCTCACCAACTGACCGCCAAACGGTTCAAGCAAGCGGCTCAATTGAGCATAGCGCTCCAGAGTCATGCCCTGTACTTCAAGCAACTGATCGGTCGACACGCCCGGCTTGACGGCGTAGCGCGGGGCTAGACGCTGGCTGACTTGCAGCATCACGTCATCCGCCAGTGCCGCCTGATCAGCGCCGGTTGCGCTGCCTTGCTCTTGTTGATCGCCGATCCACAGGCGCCATTTGGCCTGCCACTGGCCACTGTCTTCGTGGGCATGCACGGCCAGCAGCGCGTCTGCGCCGTAACGCTCGGACGCCTCTTTCAGCGGCGCCGGATTAGAACCTTCAAGGTTTTCGGCAGTGCCCACCAATTGCTCGCTCAAGTCAGCCAGCGGCAAACGCAATGGCAAACCACGGTGTTGGGCGGCGCGGCGCAAGGGTTCGGCAACGGATTGACCGTCACCCACCAGGCTGGAGCCGTCCACCGAATCGTTCAGCCACCAACCTAGCAAGGCCGGGCGGTTGCTGCCCCACAGTGACAAACCGGCCTGGCGCAAGGCGCGGTCGGTGCTCACCGGGTCGAAATCCACTTGCAGGGACTCGGGCGGGCCTGCGTCATAGCCATACTGGCTGATGATTTGCTGAGGGTCTTTGCGAATAGGCTCCAGCGCCGGGTTCTGCACCGCCTTGGCGTCCCCCGTCAGGCGCAACACCAGGGTTTCCAGGGCTTTTTGCGTAGCTTGCGCGCGCTCATCAGGCGACTGACTGGTGACCGGCTCACGCACTTGATACAGGCCCGTCAGGATTTCGGCATGACTCGCCAGGCTGAAAAAAGACAAACAGCCCACAGCTATTAATTGATGAAAACGCATGAAAGATTCCCAACGGCAAAAAAGGGCATTAAAAGGCCGTATAAATACACTCGATAACACCTCAGACAGGCGCGCAGCCAAATCATTCAGGTGCAGATCGCAGATTTCACACGGTCATAAAAAATCAGAATTTAGCGGATATACCTTATACAGCGTCGCGCCAAGCAGCCAGTACGACTAAAAAAGGTTTTTTTCGACAGATATAACCCTGCCTGTCGGCCCGAGGATGGCCGCTGCCCTTCAAGCCTGATAAAATCGCGCGCCTTCGCAGACCGGCGACAGCCGGGCACTCTGCAAATGCTCTGTTTCAAACCCTGAGCACTTGCAAGCAGGCCCGCTGAGATCGGTCGATACCCCCGAATCCCCCCTAAAGGCCTGGATTATGAGCAAGCAACCCTCCCTGAGCTACAAGGACGCCGGTGTAGACATCGACGCCGGTGAAGCATTGGTCGAACGCATCAAGAGCGTAGCCAAGCGCACTGCGCGCCCTGAAGTGATGGGCGGCCTCGGCGGTTTTGGCGCCCTCTGCGAAATCCCGGCCGGTTACAAGCAACCTGTTCTGGTTTCCGGCACCGACGGTGTGGGCACCAAGCTGCGTCTGGCGCTGAACCTGAACAAGCACGACAGCATCGGCATCGACCTGGTCGCCATGTGCGTTAACGACTTGATCGTGTGCGGCGCAGAGCCCCTGTTCTTCCTCGACTACTACGCCACCGGCAAGCTCAACGTAGAAACCGCAACCCAAGTGGTTACCGGTATCGGCGCTGGCTGCGAATTGTCCGGTTGCTCGCTGGTAGGCGGCGAAACCGCAGAAATGCCTGGCATGTACGAAGGCGAAGATTACGACTTGGCCGGCTTCTGTGTTGGCGTGGTCGAGAAAGCCGAGATCATCGACGGTTCCAAAGTGGCCACCGGCGACGCCCTGCTCGCCCTGCCTTCTTCGGGCCCGCACTCTAACGGTTACTCGCTGATCCGCAAGATCATCGAAGTGTCCGGTGCCGACATCGAAAACACCCAGCTCGACGGTCAGCCGCTGACCGACCTGCTGATGGCGCCGACCCGTATCTACGTCAAGCCGCTGCTCAAGCTGATCAAAGACACTGGCGTAGTTAAAGCCATGGCCCACATCACCGGTGGTGGCCTGCTCGACAACATCCCGCGCGTGCTGCCAAAAGGCGCTCAAGCGGTGGTTGACGTGGCCAGCTGGCAGCGCCCTGCAGTCTTCAACTGGCTGCAAGAAAAAGGCAACGTGAACGAAACCGAAATGCACCGCGTGCTGAACTGCGGCGTGGGCATGGTGATCTGCGTGGCTCAGGCTGACGTTGACACCGCGCTGAACGTGCTGCGTGAAGCGGGCGAGCAACCTTGGGTGATCGGCCACATCGCCACGGCCGCCGAAGGTGCGCCGCAAGTTGAGCTGCAAAACCTCAAGGCGCACTAATGCCCGATACCTGTGATGTAGTGGTGCTGCTTTCCGGCACCGGCAGCAACTTGCAAGCTTTGATCGACAGCTGTGCGAACACGGACAGCCCGGTCAGAATCCGCGCGGTGATCTCCAACCGCGCAGACGCCTACGGCCTGCAACGCGCCAAAGACGCGGGTATCGACACCCGCGTACTGGATCACACAGCATTCGAGGGCCGCGAGGCCTTCGATGCTGCACTGATCGACGTCATTGATACGTTCAACCCGCAACTGGTAGTCCTGGCCGGATTCATGCGCATCCTCAGCGCAGGCTTCGTGCGTCACTATCAGGGCCGCCTGCTCAACATCCACCCTTCCTTGCTGCCTAAATACAAAGGCCTGCACACGCATCAGCGAGCGCTGGAAGCCGGTGACAGCGAGCATGGCTGCAGCGTGCACTTTGTCACCGAGGAACTCGATGGCGGGCCTCTGGTCGTACAAGCAATCATTGCGGTAGAGTCCGATGACTCGCCGCAGAGTCTGGCGCAACGGGTTCACGCCCAGGAGCACCAGATTTACCCGCTTGCAGTGCGCTGGTTTGCCGAAGGTCGCTTGTCACTTGACGAGCAAGGCGCATTATTAGACGGTCAATTACTCGCGGCCAGCGGCCACTTGATACGAATCTAGGAGACATTATGCGTCGTGCCCTGCTCCTCGCCTTGAGCCTGCTGGCTGTCCCAGCAGTGCAAGCGGCTGAACTTCATCCTTTCCAGGCCAGCTACACGGCCGACTGGAAACAGTTACCCATGAGCGGTTCTGCCGAGCGCAGTCTGGTCAAGAATGACAACGGCACCTGGACCTTGAACTTCAAGGCCTCGATGATGATCGCCAGCCTGTCGGAATCCAGCACCTTCGCGTTCAAGAACGACAGCCTGATCCCTCAGTCCTACCGTTTCGAACGTGGCGGCCTGGGCAAAGCCAAGAACATAAACCTGGACTTTGACTGGACCACCAACATGGTCACCGGCACGTTTAACAAAGACCCGGTCAAAGTGACATTGCTCAGCGGCATGCTCGACAAGTCGACTTACCAGTTGGCGTTGCAGCGCGATGTCGTGGCGGGCAAAAAGAGCATGAGCTACCAGGTCGTTGACGAAGATGGCGTAGACACCTACGACTTTCGCGTCATAGGCCCGGAAGTGGTCGAAACCAAGGCGGGCAAGGTAGACGCCATCAAGGTTGAGCGCGTACGCGACCCGACACTGGACCAGAACCAGAACAAGCGCATCACCGAAATGTGGTTCGCCAAGAGCTGGGACGGTTTGCTGGTCAAACTGCGCCAGGTTGAAAAAGACGGCAAGGAATACAACATCATGCTGCAAGACGGCACGGTGGATGGCAAAGCCGTCAAGGGCAGTTAAAGCAACTGCTTGCCTCAAAAAACCTCGCTTCGGCGAGGTTTTTTTTGCGCATGTGAATACCCTGTAGCCGCTGTCGAAGGATGAGGCTGCGATGGGTTGCGAAGCGACCCCAAACGACGGTCCTGCGGCCCGCATCGCAGCCTTCGTGCCTCGTCAGCGGCTACAACGCCAACGAGATTGAGAACACCTTCAATCATGAAACTTTTGTCATAAAACTATTGGCAAAATCCGTAAACACCGCGTCGCACAAGGGCTGCAGCGTTTTGCGCTTTTTTCCAAGATGACAGAGCGACAATTAGCTATTTACTTAGGAAGCTAACAAATTCTATAAAGAAGTCCTGCGACGTCTTGCCGCAGGTCCTTATCAGAATTTGGAGCAAGCAGATGACTATCACAGTAACTGAACGCGACGATTCACGTATGTTCCACCAGCTTGTAGCCCATGGCGTACACCTGTGGGATGTTCATCAGGAAAACATCTTGGTTGGCATGTTTCACCGCGAGAGCGACGCTCATAACTACAAAGCCGAGCTGGAAAAGCTTGAAGCGCAGAAACTCAAAGCCTGAACCACTGCAACGACAGTCTTGAAAAACACAAACCCCGCCGAAGCGGGGTTTGTTTATTGCCTTGTAGGAGCGAGCTTGCCTCGCGATCTTTTGATCTTTAAAAAGATCGCGAGGCAAGCTCGCTCCTACAGTCTGTTTAATTTTTTACCACATCAGATCATCAG
>NZ_JASCPQ010000106.1:0-16379 GCF_029959305.1 Pseudomonas sp. PS01297 | reverse complement strand
GCGCGTGCTTGCCTCGCGAGCTTTTGACCTTCTAACAGAGCGCGAGGCAAGCTCGCTCCTACAGTGGGAATTAGTTGCTCATCCCGCCATCAATAATCTGCGTGGTGCCGGTGGTGTAGCTGCTGGCATCGCTGGCCAAGTACACCACCAGTTGGGCGATTTCTTCGGCGCTGCCGATGCGGCCCATGGGCTGGCGAGCCACAAACGCTTGATACACCTCCGCCTCCGAACGCCCTTGCTCACGGGCCTGTTCGGCGATGCGCTGGCGCAGCGAAGGCGAATCTACCGTGCCTGGGCATATGGCGTTACAACGAATGCCTTGACTGATGTAATCGGTCGCCACCGATTTGGTCAAGCCAATCACCGCCGCTTTGCTGGCGGTGTAGGCAAAACGGTTCGGTACGCCTTTCACGCTGGACGCCACCGAGGCCATGTTGATGATCGAGCCGCCACCGTTTTCCAGCATGCCCGGCAAGAACGCACGGATCATCCGGTACATGGCGGTGACGTTGAGGTCGAATGAGAATTGCCAGGCGCTCTCGTCGCACTCCAGCAGCGCGCCGCTGTGCACGTAGCCTGCGCAGTTGAACAGCACGTCGAGGGTGCCGACTTGCTGGCGAATGGCGTCGATGGCTGCCGGTTGCGTGACGTCCAGCGATAACGCCTGAATACCCGCAATATCGTGCAAGGCATCGACGTTCAAGTCGGTGGCGATGACCGTGGCGCCTGCATCGCGCAAGGCAAGTACCGAGGCGCGACCAATGCCGTTTGCCGCCGCGGTAATCAAAACGCGTTTGTTGGCGAGGTTCATGAGTGCTGATCCATTGTTCTTATGGGGCCAACACTAATGTTGCGCTGCGATAATCGCCAATGAGATATTCTCAAGCCTTAATAACGGGAGGTTATCGGATGGCGGATGTCGCGTTCAATCAACTGTGCAACTGGTTACGGTTCCGCCATTTGGTGCTGATCGACACCCTGGCGCGCACGCAAAACATGCACGCCACGGCCCAGGAAATGAACATCAGCCAGCCGGCGGTGAGCAAGATGCTGCGCGAGATCGAGCACCAATTGGGCTTTGATGTGTTCCAGCGTTTGCCGCGCAGCATGTCGCTGACTGACCTTGGCAGTCACGTGGCGCGCTTTGCGCAAATCGCCCTCAATGACACCCAGCAGTTTGTGGTCCAGATCAACCACCTGCGCCAGGGCGGGCATGGTTTTTTGAAAGTCGGCACCATCTACGCGGCCGCGGCGGTGGCAGTGCCCGCGGCGATTGTCGAGGTCAAGCAACAATGGCCCTTGCTCACGATCGAAGTGCTGGAAGGCACCAGCGCCAACATGCTGACCATGCTCGAACACAAGGAGCTGGACCTGGTGGTGGCGCGCTTCACCCTCGATCGGCACCGTGAATTGTTCGATTTTCAGCCGTTGGCCCCCGAGCCGCTGTGTCTGGTCACGGGCAGCCAGCATCCGTTGGCGGGCGCCAGCGAAACCCCGCTGACCGACCTCGGCAGTTGGCCCTGGGTGGTCTACCCGACGGGCACGCCGATGCGCGCGCGGCTGGAGCGGGCGTTTATCGAGGCCGGCATGCAAACCCCGGAAAACACCGTCGAAACCGTGTCGCTGCAAACCACCATGCAACTGCTGCAAACCGCCCCGGTGGTTGCGATGCTGGCCGAGTCCATGGCCGAACCGGAAATCCAGGCCGGGCGCCTGACCCGTCTGGCGTTGCCGTTTCCGCTGGTGCTGGCTGATTACGGCATCATCACCCGGCGCAACGAACCGCCGAGCTGGTCGATGCAAGCGTTTATCGACGCGTTGTTGAGCGGCCCCGATGCCGTGCGCGGAGCCCGGCAGACGCCTTGATAACGCGGGGTTATTAACCGATGGGATCTTGTGATTGGGCAGCGCGCAGGTGGGCATTTAGAGTGCAAGTCGCCCACCCGCCGATGTGTTGCGCGGGTAGGGCGCCACCGCTCACTAGAGGCGCGTATGAAAACAATAAAAAGCTACAAAACGCTGACGATTTTTTTCCTGTTTATGATTGGAGTCGTCAACTACCTCGACCGCAGTGCCCTGTCCATCGCCAACACCACCATCCAGAAAGACCTGGCCATCAGCCCCATGCAAATGGGCGTCATGCTCTCAGCCTTCTCCATCGCTTACGCCTTTTCGCAATTACCCCTCGGCGCGCTGATCGACAAGCTCGGCAGCAAACTCGCCCTGGGCGGTTCGCTGGTGGTGTGGTCGGTGGCGCAAGCGGCCTTTGGCCTGTTCAGCAGCTACGGCCATCTGGTCGGCCTGCGGGTGTTGCTGGGCATTGGCGAAGCGCCGGTGTTCCCCTCGGCAGCCAAGGCTTTGTCCGAATGGTTCGACACCCAAGAGCGCGGCACTGCCACCGGCTGGGTGTGGTCCTCGACCTGCATCGGGCCGTGCCTGGCGCCACCCTTGCTGACGTTGTTCATGGTCCATCTGGGCTGGCGCGGCATGTTTATCCTCACCGGGGTCATCGGTTTGGTGCTGGCGCTGTGCTGGTTCAAATTCTACAAAAGCAAAGCCGAATACATGGCCGCTACCGGCCGTGCAGAGCCGGTGGCCGTGCAACAGAAAGCGGCGCCAAAACTGCGCTGGACCGCATTGTTCAAAGAGCGCAACACCTGGGGCGCGTTTCTCGGCTTTATGGGCGTGATCTACATGATCTGGCTCAACCTGACCTGGTTGCCGGGCTACTTTGAGCGCGAACACGGCCTTGACCTGTACCGCACCGCCTGGGTGGTGTCGCTGGCCTACCTGTTTGGCGCCTTGGGCACCATAGTGGCCGGGCGTTGCTGCGACAAACTGGTGGCGCGCGGCATGCGCGTGTTGGCCAGCCGCAAACTGATGGTCATCCTCGGCTTGCTCGGCGGGGCGCTGTTCACCCTGATCGTGGCTTTCACCACCAACGTCGTCGCGTGCGTGGTGCTGCTGTGTCTGACCATGTTCTTCATCAACATCTCCAGCGCCACCGCGTGGATGATCGTCAACACCATCGTGCCGTCTGAGCGAGTCGCCTCGTTTGGTTCGATCCAGAACTTCGGTGGCTACCTGGCGGGCTCCATCGCGCCGATCCTCACGGGCTTCAGCGTGCAACAGAGCGGCTCGTTCTCATCGGCCTTCATCATCAGCGCGGTCGTCGCCCTGTGCTCGGCGTTTGCCTACTTTGCACTGCTCAAAGAACCATCAGCACCGGTGACGCATATGAAAGGTACAGCGGCTACGGCGTAGATCAGCGGCCCCCAAATATCCTGTAGGAGCTTGTGATCTTTAAAGATCGCAGCCTTCGTCCCTCGACAGCTCCTACAGGGGGACACCTCTTTCGATTAATGTGCACGCTAAACCTGTAGGAGCTGCCGCAGGCTGCGATCTTTTGATCTTGAAAATCGTCACATCAACTAGAAAATCGGGCTGTGTAAAACCTTTGTAAGCTGTCACCGAATTTAATTTCGCGGGTCGCCGCTTCGATACTCTGAACTCAGCCTTCTTTTGGTGAGTGACGCGTGTGAACACGAGCAGACGACACACTTTTATCTGGGCGCTCAGTGCGCTGGTTGTGCTGGCCATTGCTTGGGCGCTGTATGCCCATTGGCCCGCCATGGCGCACAAAGACCGCCCCATGGGCATGGGCGGGCGGGCCGAGCCGGTGGCGGTGGTGGCGGTGGTGCCGCAGGATGTGCCGGTGTATATCGATGCCCTCGGCACGGTCACGCCCACGCAGAGCGTGACGGTGATCACCCAGGTCGATGGCATTCTGGCCTCGGTCGACTTCAAGGAAGGCCAGCAGGTGCGCAAAGGGCAGGTGATCGCCCGCATCGACGACCGCGCGCTGAAGGCGCAACTGGCTCAAGCCCAGGGCGTTCTGGCTCACGATCAGGCGGTGTTAAGCAACGCCCAGAGTGACTTGGCGCGCTACCGCGAGTTGATCAAGGTCGGTTCCATCAGCCAACAAACCCTCGATACGCAAATCTCTACGGTGGCGCAGCAACTGGGTACGGTGGCCGCCGATCAGGGCAGTGTGCAAAACCTTGAGGTGCAGTTGAGTTATTGCACCATCACTTCGCCGGTGGACGGGATTGTCGGGTTGCGCCAGGTTGACCCCGGCAACTATGTAACCACTGCCAGCACCTCCGCGATTGCGGTGATCACGCAGATGAACCCGGCCACGGTGGTGTTTGCCGTGCCCGAGGACTACCTGGGGGCGATCAATCAGGCCAGGGCGGCAGGCGTTGTCAGCGTTCTGGCCTATGACCGCAACAAGCAAAACCTGTTGGCCAGCGGGCAGTTGCTGGCGCTGGATAACCAGGTCGACACCAGCACCGGCACGATCAAGGTCAAGGCGCAGTTCGATGACGCAGACCATGTGCTGTTCCCCAATCAGTTCGTCAATGCGCGGCTCAAGGCGCAGATGCTGGATCAAGTGCCGGTGGTGCCGACCCGGGCCATTCAGCACGGCAGCCAGGGCGACTTCGTGTTTGTGGTGGCGGGCAGCAAGGCCAGCCTGCGCAACGTCAAGTCCGGGCCGAGCGTGGGCGATGTCACCGCGATTCTCGACGCCTCGGTCAAGCCGGGTGAGCAGGTGATCACGGAAGGTGCAGACAAGCTCGACAACGGCTCGGCCATTAAAGTAGTCGCACAGTGAGTCGCCGCTGATGAACGTCTCTCGCCCCTTTATTGAACGCCCGGTGGCCACCTGTTTGTTAATGGTCGCGATCCTGTTGCTGGGGATTCTGGGCTACCGCCTGCTCTCGGTGTCGGCCTTGCCGGAGGTCGATTACCCGACCATTCAGGTGTTTACCCAATACCCCGGCGCCAGCCCCGAGGTGATCAGTTCGTCGATTACCGCGCCGCTTGAACGCCAGTTGGGCGAGATGCCCGGCCTCAAGTCCATGGGCTCGACCAGTTCCGATGGCGCCTCGGTGGTGACCTTGCAGTTTGATCTGGCGTTGTCGCTGGATGTGGCTGAGCAAGAAGTGCAGGCCGCGATCAACGCCGCTGGCACTTTTTTACCGGCCAACCTGCCGTACCCGCCGGTGTACAGCAAGGTCAACCCGGCCGATGCGCCGGTGCTGACCCTGTCGCTGACTTCGGATGTGCTGCCGCTGACCAAAATCGAAGACCTGGCCGACACCCGGCTGGCGCAGAAAATTTCGCAGATCAGCGGCGTCGGCCTGGTCACCATCAGCGGCGGCCAGCGCCCGGCGGTGCGGGTCGAGGCCAATACCTCGGCGCTGAATAACCTCGGGTTGTCGCTGGATGATCTGCGCACCTCTCTGGGCACCGCCAACGTCAACCAGGCCAAGGGCAGCATCGACGGCAAGTTCCAGGCGTATTCCATTGGTGCCAACGACCAGTTGCAATCGGCCGAGGAATACCGCGATTTGGTGATCGCCTATAAAAACGGCGCCGCGATCCGCCTGTCACACATTGCCACCTCGACCCAAGGCCCGGAGAACCCTCGCCAGGCCGCCTGGACCAACGAAACCCCGTCGGTTGTGCTGAGCATCCAGCGCCAGCCGGGGGCCAACGTGATTGAGGTGGTCGACCGCGTGCAGCAGTTGCTGCCCACGCTGCGCGCCAGTTTGCCGGGCACCCTCAAGGTCGCAGTGCTCACCGACCGGACCCAGACCATTCGCGCCTCGGTCACTGACGTGCAGTACGAACTGGCGGTTGCCGTGGTGCTGGTGGTGCTGGTGATCTTCCTGTTTTTGCGTAACGTCGCGGCCACCCTTATTCCGGCCGTGACCGTGCCCTTGACCCTGCTCGGCACCCTGGCGGTGGCTTATGCGCTGGGCTTTTCGCTGAATAACCTGACCTTGATGGCGCTGACTATTGCCATCGGTTTTGTGGTCGACGATGCCATTGTCATGGTCGAAAACATCAGCCGTTACCTGGAGGAGGGGGATACGCCGTTACAGGCCGCGCTCAAGGGCTCGGCGCAAATCGGCTTCACCATCATCTCGCTGTCGTTGGCGCTGATTGCGGTGATGATCCCGCTGTTGTTCATGGGTGACGTAGTGGGGCGGCTGTTCCGTGAGTTCGCCATGACCGTGGCCGTGACCATCGTGATGTCGGCGGCGATTACCCTGACCCTGACGCCGATGATGTGCGCGCGCATGCTCAAGGCGCACCCGCAGGCGCGCCGCGAAGACTTTTTTGATCGCATCAACCAGCACTATGTGCGCGGCCTGAACTGGGTGCTGGCGCACCGCACCCTGGCGCTGCTGTCGGTGGTGTTCACCGCCGTGCTCACGGTGCTGACGCTGACGGTCATGCCCAAGGGCTTTTTCCCTGATCAGGACACCGGGCTGATTCAGGGGATTTCCCAGGCCTCGCCGACTATTTCGTTCCAGCAGATGCAGGTCGAGCAACAGCGCCTGGCCTCGCGCATTTTGCGCGATCCGGCGGTGCAGAGCCTGTCGTCGTTTGTCGGTATTGATCAGACGAACCCGACCATCAACCAGGGCAATCTGCTGATCAACCTCAAGCCGCGTGACCAGCGCGACAGCGCCAGCACGGTGATCCGACGTCTGGCCGATGCCAATGCCGACGACGCCGGGATCCGCCTGTACCTGCACTCGGTGCAAGACCTGACCCTGGACGCCAGCGTGGCCACCACCAGTTACCGCCTCGGCCTGCAGGCCACCGACCCGCAGGTGTTGCAGGAATGGACCGGCAAGCTGATGGCGGCGATCAAGCAAGACCCGACCTTCACCGATGTGCAAAGCCAGGCGATGCAGTTTGGCAATCAGATCCAGCTCACGTTTGACCGCGCCACCGCTTCGCGTCTGGGCATTACCCCGCAGGCGATTGACGACGTGCTCTATGACGCCTTCGGTCAGCGTCAGGTGTCGACCATTTACACCCAGCTCAACCAGTACCACGTGGTGATGGCCACCGACCATCCACCCAAAAACCTCGCGGATTTGCTCACCGGGCTCTACGTTGACATCCCCGGCGGCGGGGTGGCGCCGCTGTCGAGCATGGCGACCATGCAGGTGGTGCCGGCGCCGCTGACGATCAACCGGCTGGGGCAGTTTCCGTATGCCGACATCTCGTTCAACCTGGCACCGGGCAACACCCTGGGCACGGCCCTGACCCGGCTCAAGACCATCGAGCAGCAGGTGGCGATGCCCGCCTCGGTGCAAGTGTCGTTGCAGGGCGCGGCGGCGACGTTTGAGGCGTCGTTGGCCAATCAGGCCGTGCTGGTGCTGGCGGCGATTGTGGTGGTGTACCTGATGCTGGGCATTCTCTACGAGAGCTTCGTGCACCCGATCACCATTCTCTCCACCTTGCTCTCGGCGGCGCTGGGGGCGTTGCTGGCGCTGCTGGTCACCGGCACCCAGTTCGACATCATCGGCCTGATCGGCATCGTGCTGCTGATCGGTATCGTGATGAAAAACGGCATCATGATGGTCGACTTCGCCCTCGACCTTGAGCGACGCGAAGGCTTGAGCCCGGTGCAGGCGATCAAGCAGGCGGCGGCATTGCGCTTTCGGCCAATTCTGATGACCAGCATGGCCTCGCTGTTCGGCGCGGTGCCGTTGGCGCTGGGCACCGGCATTGGCTCTGAACTGCGCCACCCGTTGGGGATCGCGATCATTGGCGGGCTGTTGCTCAGCCAGTTGCTGACGCTGTTTTCGACCCCGGTGATCTTCCTCGCGATGCATGACCTCGGGCAGCGCCTGCGGGGTCGCCGCGCAGCCAGGGCGGATTGATCGCGATGAACCTCAGTGCGCCGTTTATCCAACGTCCCATCGCCACCACCTTGCTGGCGGTCGGGCTCGCGCTGTTTGGCGTGCTGGCGTTCAACCTGCTGCCGGTGGCGCCGCTGCCGGAGGTGGATTTCCCCACCATCAGCGTCAGCGCCAAGTTGCCGGGGGCCGACCCGCACACCGTCGCCACCTCGGTGGCGACGCCGTTGGAGCGCCAGTTCGGGCAGATCGCCGGGGTCACGCAAATGACCTCGTCGAGCAGCCTGGGCGCGACCCGGATCAACTTGCAGTTCGACCTCAATCGCGACATCGACGGCGCCGCCCGCGATGTGCAAGCGGCGATCAACGCTGCGCGCAGCAACCTGCCCAGCGACCTGTCAGGCAACCCGACTTACCGCAAGGTCAACCCGGCTGACTCGCCGATCATGGTCATCAGCCTGACCTCCGACGCGGCCACGCCGGGGCACATGTACGACGTGGCCTCGACCCTGCTCGAACAAAAGCTCCTGCAAACCAGCGGCGTGGGTGACGTGACGGTGGGCGGCGGGGCCTTGCCGGCGGTGCGGGTCGAACTCAACCCGGACCGCCTCAACCATTACGGCGTGAGCCTTGAGCAAGTGCGCGAAGTGATCGCGGCGGCCAACGTCAACCTGCCCAAGGGCACGCTGGATATCGGCGCCCAGGGCCAGGTGCTGGCGGCCAATGACCAGCTCTATAACGCGCCGGACTACGGCGCGCTGGTGGTCAAGCAGAACAATGGCGACCTGGTGCGCATCAGCGACCTGGGCTACGTGCGCGAAGACGTAGAAGACCTGCGCAACTTTGGCTTGTACAACGGCCAACCGTCGGTGCTGCTGGTGATCTTCAAGCAGCCGGGGGCCAACGTGATCGAGACGGTGGACGCGGTCAAGGCCGAGTTGCCGTTTCTGCAAGCGTCGATTCCGGCCTCGATCAAACTCAATATTTTGATGGACCGAACCACCACCATTCGCGCCTCGTTGCGCGACGTAGAAATCAGCCTGATCGCCTCGATTTTGCTGGTGACGCTGGTCACGTTTGCGTTTTTCCGTGATTGGCGCAGCACCCTGGTGCCGGCCATTGTCGTGCCGCTGTCGCTGCTCGGCACCTTTGGCGTCATGTACTTCATGGGCTACAGCCTGAACAACCTGTCGCTGATGGCGCTGACCATTGCCACCGGGTTTGTGGTCGATGACGCGATTGTGGTGGTGGAAAACATCATGCGCCATCTGGAGCGCGGCGAATCGCGCGTGCAGGCGGCGCTGGCCGGTGCCCGGGAGGTGGGCTTTACCGTGCTGACCATCAGCGTGTCGCTGGTGGCGGTGTTTATTCCGCTGCTGCTGATGGGCGGGATTGTCGGGCGTTTGTTTCGTGAGTTTTCGGTCACCTTGTCAGTGTCGATTGCGATGTCGATGCTGGTGTCGCTGACCATCACACCGATGCTGGCGGCGGTGTTTTTACGTGCCCCGGCAACCGCCCAACACCCGGAGGCGGCGCCGGACTCGCGCTTTCATCGCTTCTACGACCGCACCCTCGGCTGGGTGATCAACCACACCTTGCTGATGGGGCTGGTCACGGTGCTGGTGATCGTGCTGGCCGGGGTTTTGTATGTGCTGGTGCCCAAGGGCTTTTTCCCGCAGGAAGACACCGGGCGTCTGAACGGCAGCATCATGGCCTCGCAAAGCATCTCGTATGGCGCCATGCAGCAGGACTTTCTGGCGATCAACCGCAAAGTCTTGCTCAACCCCAACGTGGAAGCGGTCGGCGGTTTTATCGGCGGCGCGGGCGGCGGGGGCGGCTCGGTGAACACCGGGCAGATGTTTATCTCGCTCAAGCCCTTGAGTGAGCGCAAGGCCAGCGCCGACCAGATCATCGCCCAGATCCGCAAAACCCTGGGCGACATGCCGGGCACCCGGTTGTTCCTGCAATCGGTGCAGGACATCACCGTGGGCGGGCGCCAGAGCGCCGCGCAGTACCAATACACGTTGACTGCCGACGACCAGAGCAGCCTCGATGTCTGGGTGCCCAAGGTGTTGGCGGCGCTGCATAAACTGCCGCAGCTAAAAGACCTTAATACCGACCAGCAAGACAACAGCCTTGCGGCCAATGTGGCGGTCAACCGCGACACGGCGGCGCGGCTCGGGGTCAGCATGTCGGCGATTGACCAGACCCTGTACGACGCCTTTGGCCAGCGCCAGGTGTCGACTATTTACCGCGCCGCCAACCAGTACCACGTGGTCATGGAAGTCGCCCCCGAATACTGGGCCGACCCGTCTGCGCTTAAGTCGATTTACCTGCCGCAAGGTGCATCGACGGCCAGCAAGACCAGCACGGCGCCGAACCTGGCGAGCACTGCCAACGCGACGTTGATCCCGTTGTCTGCGGTGGCGCAGCAGTCGGTGGCGCGCACGGCGATTTCCATCAGCCATCAGGGCACATTCCCGGCGGTGACGGTGTCTTTCAACCTGGCCCCCGGCGTGTCTATCGGCCAGGCCACCACGTTGGTGGATGACGCGGTGGCGCAACTGCGCATGCCCGCCAGCGTGGTCGGGCACTTTGCCGGGACGGCGCAGGTGTTTCAGTCGTCGGTGTCCAGCGAACCCTGGCTGATTCTGGCGGCGATTGTCTCGGTGTACATCGTGCTCGGCATGCTCTACGAAAACCTGATCCACCCGTTGACCATCCTCTCGACCTTGCCGTCGGCCGGGGTCGGGGCGCTGATTGCCTTGCTGATGACCGGCACCGAGCTGTCGATCATTGCGCTGGTGGGGGTGATTTTGCTGATCGGCATCGTCAAGAAAAACGCGATCATGATGATCGACTTCGCCATCACCGAAGGCAAAGCGCTGGGCCTCAGCCCGCAACAAGCGATCCGCCGCGCCTGCCTGATCCGCTTTCGGCCGATCATGATGACCACCCTGGCGGCGATGCTCGGCGCCTTGCCGCTGGTGCTGGGCACCGGCTACGGCTCGGAATTGCGTCGCCCGCTGGGCATTTCCATCATGGGCGGGTTGCTCTTCAGCCAAGTGCTGACGCTGTACACCACGCCCGTGATTTACCTCTGGCTGGACCGCCTGTCGCAACGTCTGCGCCGGGCGCCCAAGGAGACCACCCGATGAACCTCAAACCGCTGCTGCTGGCCATGACCTTTAGCCTGACCTTGGCCGGGTGCATGGTCGGTCCGGACTATCAAAAACCGGCTATGGAATTGCCCATGGGCTTCAAGGAGGGCACGCAGTGGCAACGGGCCGTGGCCAACCCCCAAGGCGCGCTGAACAGCCAGTGGTGGCTGGCCTATAACGACCCGGTGTTGACGCAATTGATCCAGCGCTCGGCCACGGCCAACCAGTCGATTGTTGCCGCAGAGGCGGCGTATCGCGGCGCGCAGGCGCAAGTGTCATCGAGCCGTGCCGGTTTGTGGCCGACCCTGGGCGCCGGGCTGTCCGGCTCACGCGGGGTGGGCGGCAGCGGGTCCAGCAGCGGGGCGGGCAGCGCAGGCGGGGTTGAAAACTCGGTCAGCGCCACCCTGACCGCCAGTTGGGAGCCTGATTTATGGGGCCAGGTGCGACGCGGCATTGAGTCCAGCAGCGCCTCTGCGCAAGCCTCCGACGCCTTGTTGGCCGGGGTGCGTTTGTCCATCAGCGCCAGCGTGGCGAGCAATTACCTGGCCTTGCGCCAACAGGACATCGACATCGGGTTGTTGCAGCAACAGCAGCAGATCAACCAGCAATTGCTCGACATGATCCAGGCCGAATACGCCCAGGGCACGGCGGCCAATGACCAACTGCTGCAAGCCCAGGACCAACTGAGCACCGTGGTGGCCGCGTTGCAGACCGCGCAGCGCTCGCGCGAGCAATACGAGCATGCGCTGGCGGTGCTGGTGGGCGAGGCACCGTCGCAATTCAGCGTGGCGGCGCTGGCGCAGTACGCCTTTGCGGTGCCGCGCCCGCCGTTGAGCTTGCCCTCGGATTTGTTGCTGCGCCGCCCCGATGTGGTGGCTGCAGAGCGCACGGCAGCGGCGGCCAACGCCAAAATCGGCGTGGCTGACGCGGCGTTTTTCCCGACCCTGGACTTGACCGCTGAGGGCGGTTATCGCGCCAGTGCGCTGGGCAGCCTGTTCAGCGTGCCAAACCGCATCTGGACGTTGGGCCCGGCATTGGCCGCGACCCTGTTTGACGGCGGCGCCCGCGAAGCGGCAGTGCAACAGGCGCAAGCCAGCTACGACCAGGACGCGGCGACCTACCGGGGCACCGTGTTGTCGGCCTTGCAGAACGTCGAAGACAACCTGTCGGCGATCAACCATTTGCACGTGCAGGCGGATACCTACCAGCAGATCTACACGCGCAATCAGCAACTGTTCGGCAGCCAGGAGGCGCAGCTAAAAGCCGGCACCGTCAGCCAGCAGAACGTCCTGACCCAGCAATTGATCTTGTTGCAGACCGAGCAGAACCTGCGCGACACCCAGGGGCAATTGAGCCAGGGCAGCGTGGCGTTGATCCAGAGTTTGGGCGGGGGCTGGGCAATAACCCCGTAGGAGCTGGCGCAGGCTGCGATCTTTTGATCTTTTAAAAGATCGCAGCCGTCGTTCCTCGGCAGCTCCTACAGGGCGTTACGCTTTGTAAGGCTTGTTGGGCAGCAGCAAACGTTCGGCGACGACGCCGAAGATCAGGCCCAATGCGGTCCACAGCACCGCTTGAATGCCCAGCGAGGCGACGCGGAACTTCCACAGCAGCAGGGCCGAGAAACCGTCCGGTGCTTCATTGAACGTCGGGAACAAAAAGCCTGCGATCGAGACAATCACCAGGTACAGCACCACGCCCTTGATCACGCCGTTCCACAGACCGGAGCGGGCAATGAATTTACGGCCTGCACTGACGGCAATGATCGCGGCGGCCAGCGACACCAGCAGCATCAGGAAGAACAACTGCGTGCGCTTGCCGATGGTGTCCGGGTTGCCCACGGCTGGCGGGTTGGCCGGATACACCAGCCCCGGCACTAGATACAGCACCACAAAAGCGGCCAGCGCCAGCAGTGCGGCCAGGCCACGCGGGCCGACGTTACCGACACGGCCCAGGGAGTAGGCAAACACCAGGGCAAAAATGCCGCCCAGCGACACGCTGTACACCAACACCCCGGTCAACAGGCCGAAGGTGCTTTGCACCTCGCGGCTGACGAGTTCGGGTTCTTCTTCCTCGGCGTCACCGTGGGAGTGGGAATGGGACATGCCTTCTTCGAAGGCAATAGCGCGATCAATCTCGGGTTCGCCGAACACCTTGGCAAAGCTGAAGGCCAGCAGGCCGGCCAACAGACCGACAAGCATGCCCCTGACGAGTAAACGACCAGTCATGTGAAACCCCTCGGATCAGTGGCAGGGAAAGCCCAGCAGGTGGCGACCGTCGTGTACGAACTCGTGCACGTACATGCCCTTGAAGACGGCGGTGGCGCCTTGTTCAGCGCCGACGAAATAAATCGCCAGCAACAGCAACAGGCCACCGAAAATCGCCCACGGCAGTACATCGCGCAGGGGAATGGCAGGAATGGAGAGGTCAGAGTGAGTAGCAGCGTTAGAAACCATGATTACCTCTGGGATTACGCGTCCCGGCAAGAGTGCAAAGGCAAAGGAAGATCTGGCTCTCGGCAAGGTGCCGACTACAGTGGCGCGACCGCGTCGGATTCGGACCGACTTCTTTCCTTCGTAACATACTGAAACAACGCTGGCAGTGTACGCGCTTGGCCCGGGAAAAAACCATGGCTCATCGTTGATGCGTGATAACAACTGTAGGAGCTGTCGAGGCACGAAGGCTGCGATCTTTTAAGGTCAAAAGATCGCAGCCTTCGGCAGCTCCTACGCGGGGGGTGGGGTTATGGCGCAGTTGCCGCCCGCGCCGCGCCGACTTTTTGATTCGGCGTGCCCGCCGCTCTGGCCGAGCGCAATAACATCAATGTACCCAGCAACGCCATGGCCGCGAGGAAGTACATGCCGGCATGGGTGCTGTCGAATTGCTGTTCGGCCCAGGTTTTAACCGTGGGTGCCAGGAAGCCGCCCAGGTTGCCCAAGGCGCCGATCACGGCGATCCCGCTGGCCGCGGCGGCGCCACTCAGAAAGCGCGTCGGCAAGGTCCAGAACAGCGGTTGCACAGTGATAAAACCGGCGGCCGCCAGGCAGAACGCAAAGATGACCAGCGCCAGGCTGGAGCTCAAGGTTGAGCCGACCATGCCCACGGCGGCCAGGGCCAGCATCAGCGCGGCAAAGCGGGTTTGCAGGCCTTTGCGGTCGGCGTAGCGGGTGACCGCGTAGAGCATGATCACGGTGGCGATCCACGGGATGGACGTCAGCAGGCCGACTTTCAAACCGATGCCGGTGCCGAGCAGTTCAGCGATGCGCGTCGGCAGGTAAAACAGCACGCCGTACACGCTGACCTGGATGGTGAAGTAGATCAGGGTGAAGTACAGCACCGTCGGGTTGATCAGCGCCGAGCGCCAGGACGACGGCCCTGTATCGGCCTTAAGCAGGTGTTCTTTTTCCAGTTCGTGCTCGACTGCGGCTTTTTCTTGCTCGGTCAGCCATTTGGCCGTACGCGGTTTGTCTGTGAGATAGAACAGCGCAAACACGCCGATGACCGAGGCGGCGAGGCCTTCGGTGACGAACATCCATTGCCAGCCGGTCAGGCCAAATTGCGCGCTTTCCAGCAGCCAGCCCGACACCGGGCCGCCGACCATCAGCGACACCGGTACGCCGAAGTAGTAAATGCCATAGGCGGCGCCGCGCTTGTTCTGCGGGAACCAGTAGGTCAGGTACAGCACCACGCCCGGCGACAGGCCCGCTTCGGCCACGCCGAGCAAAAAGCGCAGGATGTAGAAGCTGGTTTCGTTGTGGGCAAACATCATGGCGGCCGACACCAGGCCCCAGGTGATCATGATCCGGCTTAGCCAGATGCGTGCGCCGACTTTGTGCAGCATCAGGTTGCTGGGCACTTCGAACACGGCGTAGCCGATAAAGAAAATGCCCGCGCCCAAGGCAAACGCGGCGTTGCTCAGGCCGGTGTCTGCCTGCAGGGCATGTTTGGCAAAGCCAATGTTGGAACGGTCAATAATCGCCATGGCGAACATCAAGGCGACAAAGGGCAGGATGCGCCAGCGAATCTTGCTGAGCGCCTGATTCAACACAGGATTGGACATGGGTGGCTCCGATTATTTTTTTTGTGGAGTTCAACAACAGGGACAGCGATTAACGGGCTCTCAAGGCGGAGCGGGCATAGGCCGCAACGATGACAAAACAGCCCATTGGCAACAGATACGCCACGGCGGTGGAGGAGTGATCAGCGACCAGGCCCATCACGTAGGGCAGCAGGGCCCCGCCGACAATGGCCATGATCATGAACGAGCTGCCGCGCTTGGTATGCGCGCCGAGGTTTTTCACGCCCATGGCGAACAGGGTCGGGAACATGATCGACATAAAGAAGAAGGTCGCCACCAGCGCTACCACGGACACGCCTTCAACCCCCAGCACCACCACCGCGCACAGCGCCACGTTGATCAGTGCGTAAATCATTAACAGGCGCTGGGCGTTGACGCGGCCCATCAGCCAGGTGCTGAAGAAGCGCCCAAACATGAAGCTGAGCATGGCCACCGAAAGCAGATACGCCGCTTGCTGGCTGCCCATCTGCGCCCAGTGCTCGGTAACGTAGTTGATAAAAAACGCCCCGACGCCGACTTGCGCGCCGACGTAAAAGAACTGGGTGATGACCCCGGTGACAAACTCGCGGTGTTGCCACAGGCCTTTATCACTCAGTTGCTGGGCCTGAACTTCTTGCTCGCGCAGGTCCGGCAGCGGGGTGCGGGCGATCAGCACGGCGACCAGCAGCACCAGCGAGGCAATCACCAGATAGGTCATTTGCAGCGACTGGGTGGTGTCAGTGCTGTTGGCACCACTGAAGAACAACGCACCGCCAATCAAGGGGCCAAAAAACTGCCCGAGGCCATTGAACGACTGCGCCAGGTTCAAGCGCCGCTCAGCCCCTGCGGGTGAGCCGAGCACCGTGGCATAAGGGTTGGCAGCGGTTTCGAGGCAGCCCAGGCCGCAGGCAATCACAAACAGCGCGAACAAAAAGAACTGAAAGCTTTGCGCGGCCGCGGCGGGCATGAACAGCAGGGCGCCGCAGGCATACAGGCACAGACCGAGCAAAATGCCCGCCTTGTAGCCGTATTTGTCCATCAAGAACCCGGCGGGCAGGGCGATCAGAAAATAGGCGCCGAAGTACGCGCTTTGCAGCAAGCCGGACTGGGCCTTGCTGACGTGCAGGGTTTCCTGGAAGTGCTTGTTGAGCACATCCAGCAAGCCATACGACAACCCCCACAGAAAGAACAGGCAGGTCACCAGAATCAGTGCCCAGCGGTAAGACGTCACCGCCTTGGTAAAGGGCGGCGCGGCGACGTTCGAGTGCTTGAGTGACATGACGCATCTCCTTCTTATTGTTGTGAGCGACTTGCATGGATCATTTCTTGTGGGAGCGGGCTTGCTCGCGATGGCATCTGTGCGGTGGATCAGGCAGCGCGCGTCGCCTGTATCGCGAGCAAGCCCGCTCCCACAGGGGCAGTGCATGGGGGGCTCAT
>NZ_JASCPQ010000105.1:0-17575 GCF_029959305.1 Pseudomonas sp. PS01297 | reverse complement strand
GCCGCAGGCTGCGATCTTTTAACACTCAAAAGATCGCAGCCTGCGGCAGCTCCTGCAGGGGAACCCTGGCAAGTTTCCGTCAGTCACATTTTGTAGTGATCCCCGCTGAAGGCTGGCAGACTGCCCATCCTTTTTGCGCTGCTTGTTTTGAGGCTGTATGCCATCGTTTTCTCAGCGTCACATTTTGTTCGCCAGTTACATCATCATCGCTGGCAGTCTGTTACTGGTCTTTCCGTTGCGCCTGTTGCCCAGCCTGCTCGCGGGTTTGCTGGTGTTCGAACTGGTCAACATGCTCACCCCGCAACTGCAACGCCTGATCGCCGGGCGCCGTGCGCGCTGGCTGGCCGTGGCATTGCTGGGCACGCTGGTGGTCAGCTTTTTGGCGTTGATCTTTGCCGGGGCCATCAGCTTTTTGCTGCATGAAGCGGAAAACCCCGGCGCCTCGTTGAACAAATTCATGGAGGTGGTCGACCGGGCGCGTGGGCAATTGCCGCCGTTTCTGGACGGTTATCTACCTGCCAGCGCGGCTGAGTTTCGGGTCGCCATTGGCGACTGGATGAACAAACACCTGAGCGAACTGCAACTGGTGGGCAAAGACGCGGCGCACATGTTCGTGACCTTGCTGATCGGCATGGTGCTGGGGGCGATCATGGCCTTGCAGCGCATCCCCGACGTCAGCCGCCGCAAGCCGCTGGCAGCCGCACTGTTCGACCGTTTGCACCTGCTGGTGCAAGCGTTTCGCAATATCGTTTTTGCACAGATCAAAATCGCCCTGCTCAACACGGTGTTTACCGGGATTTTTCTGGCGTTGGTATTGCCGATGTTTGGCGTCCACCTGCCGCTGACCAAAACCCTGATCGTGCTGACCTTTTTGCTGGGCTTGTTGCCTGTGATCGGCAACCTGATCTCCAACACCTTGATCACCATCGTCGGCTTGTCGCTGTCGATCTGGGTGGCGGTGGGCGCGTTGGCGTACCTGATTGTTATCCACAAGCTGGAATACTTTTTGAACGCCAAAATCGTCGGTGGGCAGATCAGTGCCAAATCGTGGGAGCTGTTGCTGGCGATGCTGGTGTTTGAAGCCGCCTTCGGCCTGCCCGGCGTGGTGGCCGGGCCGATCTACTACGCGTATTTGAAGAGCGAGCTCAAGCAGATGGAGCTGGTGTAGCGACTACAACGCTTAAACCTTGCGAAAATCCTGTAGCCGCTGTCGAGGTACGAGGCTGCGATGGGTTGCGAAGCGACCCTGGGCGGCGGTCCTGCGGCCCGCATCGCAGCCTCGTACCTCGTCAGCGGCTACAGGTTGTAGTGTTTAGCCATACCGCTTTTTAGCCTCAATCGCCAAACCGCTGCCGATGCTGCCGAAGATGTTGCCTTCTACATGGCGTGCATTGGGCAGCATGGCCGAGACGCTCTGGCGCAAGGCCGGAATGCCGCTCGAACCGCCGGTGAAGAACACGGTGTTGACTTGCTCAACACCCACACCGGCATTGCTCAGCAGTTGCGTCACGCTGTTGCGGATGCGTTCGAGCTGGTTGTCGATGGCGGCTTCGAACAGCGCCCGGCTCAGGTCTACACTCAGGCCGGCTTCAACTCGGTCCAGCGGCACATGGCGGCTGTCGCTGTGGGTCAGTTCGATTTTGGTTTCTTCGATTTCCATCGCCAACCAGTGCCCCGCGCGCTGTTCGATCAACTTGAACAGGCGGTCGATGCCGCCGGTGTCTTCGATGTCGTAACGCATGCTGCCCAGCGCCAGCTGGGATTTTTGCGAGTACACCGAGTTGATGGTGTGCCAGGTCGCCAGGTTCATGTGGTGGCTGGTGGGCATGTAGGCGCCGCTTTTCATGCGGCTGCCGTAGCCGAACAACGGCATCACGCCTTGCAGGCTCAGTTGTTTATCAAAGTCGGTACCGCCCACGTGCACGCCGCCGGTGGCCAGGATGTCGTCCTGGCGGTTGTCCAGGCCGCGACGCTCGGGTGACAGGCGCACCAGCGAGAAGTCAGAAGTACCGCCGCCGATGTCGACGATGAGCACCAGTTCTTCGCGCTCGATGGTCGACTCGTAGTCGAAAGCGGCCGCAATCGGTTCGTACTGGAACGAGACTTCCTTGAAACCGATGGCGCGGGCGACGTCGGCCAGGGTGTTTTCGGCTTCCTGGTCGGCCAGCGGGTCTTCATCGACGAAGTACACCGGGCGACCCAGCACCACCTCTTCAAACTCCCGACCGGCGGCAGTTTCGGCGCGCTTTTTAAGCTGGCCGATAAACAGCCCCAGCAGGTCCTTGAACGGCATGGCCGTGCCCAACACGCTGGTGTCGTGCTTGATCAGCTTGGAACCCAGCAGGCTTTTGAGCGAGCGCATCAGGCGGCCTTCGTAGCCTTCCAGGTACTCATGCAGCGCCAGACGGCCATACACCGGGCGGCGTTCTTCAATATTGAAGAACACCACTGAGGGCAGGGTGATCTTGTCGTCCTCCAGCGCAATGAGGGTTTCCACGCCGGGGCGCAGCCAGCCGACAGTGGAGTTGGAGGTGCCGAAGTCGATGCCGCAGGCACGGGCTGGAGAGGCGCTTTTCATGTCTTTCAAGTTCCGGTTAAAAAACGGCCGCGCAGTGTATGTCAGACGCCATCAGAATCGAAGTACGACGATTCTTTAATTCGCAGGTTTTAATCCACTTGAAAGACTATCCTTCATCCCCAAACTCTCAGACATTGGCGTGGCAGCGTGTAGGCTGCCGATAAACTTTTGCTGCGCTGTTCAGTCACAAGATTGAGACCGGTCAATAGACAGGCCGGTCGACCAGAGCATTCTGGGGCATTGTGCGGCGCGATTTTGATAACGGATGGTGAGCCTTACATGGACTTCAAAGACTATTACAAGATCCTGGGTGTCGAGCCCACGGCTGACGACAAGGCGATCAAGACCGCCTACCGCAAGCTGGCGCGCAAATATCACCCGGATGTGAGCAAGGAAAAAGACGCCGAGGAGAAATTCAAGGACGTCAATGAGGCGTATGAAGCGCTGAAAAGCGCCGATAAACGCGCCGAATACGATGAAATGCGTAAATACGGCCAGCATGGTCAGCCCTTCCAGGGGCCACCGGGCTGGCAAGGCCACGCGGGCGGTGGCTTCGAGGATCATGGCGATTTTTCAGACTTCTTCAGCTCGATCTTCGGGTCGCGCGGCGGTGGCTTTGGTGGGCAATCTGGCCGCAGTGCGGGCCGTCGTGGGCAGGATGTTGAAATGGAATTGCCGATTTTCCTTGAGGAAACCCTGTCCGGCGAATCGAAGCCCATCAGCTTCCAGATCGGCGGCGTGAGTAAGACTCTCAACGTCAAAATCCCGGCCGGTGTGACCGACGGCGAGCGCATTCGCCTTAAAGGCCAGGGCGGCCCGGGTGTGGGCGGCGGGGCCAATGGTGATCTATACCTGATCATTCGTTTTGCGCCGCACCCCAAGTTCGACGTGGAAGGCCACGACCTGGTCATCACCGTGCCGGTGGCACCGTGGGAAGCCGCGTTGGGCACCAAGGTGCAAGTGCCGACCTTGACCAGCAAACTGAACCTGACCGTTCGTCCGGACAGCCAGTGTGGTCAACGTTTGCGTATCAAGGGCCACGGCCTGGCAGACAAAAAAGGCCAGCGTGGCGATTTGTACGCTCAACTGAAAGTGGTCATGCCTAAAGAAAGCGATGAGGCGGCCAAAGCCCTGTGGCAAGAACTCGCTGACAAAGCTGCATTCGACCCGAGAGCCCAATGGAGTAATTGATCATGAGCAGCACCCTGATCGTTCAGCTGGACATGGAAAGGTTCTGCGAAGAGGCCAATATCCCGGCCACTTACGTGATAGAGATTGTCGAACACGGAATTATCGAACCTCAGGGCCGCACGCCGGACGTGTGGCGTTTTGCCGACTATGAGCTGTCTATTGCAAGGCGTGCGGCCAAGCTGCACCAGGACCTGGAGATTGAATGGGAAGGCGTGGCGCTGGCACTGGAACTCATCGATGAAGTGCAGCAGTTGCGCACCGAGAACCAGCGGCTCAAGCATCGGCTGGCGCGTTTTGCGGTGGATTGATCGCACCGGGTTCCACGCTCTGTCGCCGGGAATAGATAAGTACCGCTAGCACCGGCAAGCGGCTCGTTAACGTGATGACCTGTCCCCTCTTTCAGGTCATCACGATGATAGTTCCCTCCACGCCGCCTGCTGGCGGCACGCTGCCCGACCACAATCAGGCCCTGACGGCTGTTGATGAGTTTTCGGCACTGGCCAAAGAGCGCATGCCGGGCTGGTTGTTATCAGCCGACAACGAACTCAAGCCCAAGGTCATTCAAGCCCTGCTCAATCATCACCGTGATGAAGCAGCGCTGGCCACCCGGCTCAAGGCCATCACGTCCCCTGTGGCGTTTGCCCGGCCTCTGCTGATCAAGGCACTCACAGATTTGCGGCTTACCGGGTTTGATGTCGATCGCAACGTTTTGGTTCGCATCAAGCGCCTGTCGCTTAACCCGTTGGGCGATGCGATTAAAGACCCTGTGCAGTTCTTGTTGCCCAGGTCATTGATTCCGATCGTCAACACGACGCACATGACGTTGCTTGAAGCGGCGTTGCAGAACGTGTCGAGCGCCGAACTGAGTGCTGAGCTGGGCGGTGAGGCGTTTATTCTGGAGCGCAGCAACAGCCAGGCGCGCTCGCCATTGAGCCCGTTGCAATTTGCCAACCTGTGCCGGTCCCTGAACCTGGGCGAGCAGTACCAGCGTTATCTGAAAACCGTGTTCCCTGCTGTGGAAACCACGGGGGCTGATTTGCTCCCCGGCAGTATTGCCCCCGAGTTTATTGCTCATGAAAAAAGCCGCCTCGCATGGCTGAGTTACAAGGCGTTCCTGGGCAACGCTATCAGCCGGGCGGGTCACACCTTGTTGCAGCAGTGGTTGGGGGGCGAGGCCCAATTGCGTTGGGGCGCCAGGGAAGTGCGGGTGTGCAGCCTCAGCCTGTTGTCGATCAAACTCGACAGTGGCAACTACGGCCCGTGCCCGTTGTACGGTGCCTTGCTGTTTATCGGCAAGGCCAGGGCGGGCGAAACCGCGCTGCCCTGCATGGTGTACATGCCCCATGACAAAGAGCGGCCACTGTTCGAATACCCTTCGCTGGAGCACTTCAATAACCTGTTCGCGCTGCGTTTGCGTGAAACAGGCCCGCGCATGGCGCTAAAAAAGACGGTGGAGTTGCGTTATCAGTCGGCATTGATAACGCAGTTGCAGCGTGCGTTGCGTTTCAAAGGGCTCACGACATCCGGCGTGCCAGTTAATGAATGGCATCGTGCGCCGCAATTGAACATTGCCCTGCGCGATACCGGTGAGCCGCCCTGGTTTGCCTTGTACCGCCAATATTCGACCTTGACCCTGAACAACGCCCGCGCTCTGGTTGTGCCCACCGACCATGAAGCTGCAGAGTCCTTTGCCCAGCGCGTCGCCTCCTTGTTTGAAAGCGGTCAACCCGTGTTCAACCTGGCGGCCTTTTTTGTGCCGGGGCTGGGTGAAATGCTGATGCTGGCCACGGCGGTGCAATTACTGTCCGAGCTCTATACCGGGGTGGAGGACTGGAGCCATGGTGAGATCAACGAGGCAATTGCGCACTTTGGCTCCGTGGCGCAAAACCTGTTGGTGATGGGCGTTGGGGCACGTGCCAGTTCGGCATGGGCTTCGCTCAAGCCGCCACTGCACCATCCCGCACTGTTGAACAAGATGGCGCCTGTTATCGAGGCGAACGGAGATAAAAAGCTGTTCAAGGTCGACCTCACGCCTTTCCGCAGCAAGGTCGTGATCGACCCGCATCTGAAGCCTGATGCCCAAGGCATTTACCGTGTTGATAATCGTCAGTACGTCCACATTCAGGGGCATGCGTATGAAGTTCGTTTCGACGTTGGCAAGCAGCGCTGGCAGGTGCAGCACCCCTTTCGCGCCGACACTTACACCCCGACCCTTGAACATAACGAACACGGAGCCTGGCAGTTGGCGCTGGAGCGACCGGCCGAGTGGAACACTGCGCAGGCGTTGCACAGGGCATGGCCTTATAAATACCCGCTAAGCGAAGCAAAAATCGAGCAGGTCAGCCGCATCGTTAGCCCCCATGATCGTGCGCTTCGCTGGAGCCACGTTCAGCGGGAGCGCCCGCCGGGTCTGGTGCTCGATACCCTCAAGCGCTTCAAGATGGCAGAGGAAGCCGAGCAATTGATCGCCCGGCTGCAAGCCCCGCAAACAGTGCGCTGGGAAGACAGCCCGGACATTCTGCACCTGATGCTTAAACTGCCCGGCTGGCCAGCAGGCCGCGGCGTTCAATTGCTGGACGCCGAGGGTGAGGTGCTTTCCTATGTGTCGCTGAACGGGCGTAGTGCCCAGGACTTGCGCATCGTTAGCGCAGATCTTGCACGTGACGGCCTATTTAAAACCATCGCCTCCCTGATCCCCCAGGCCGATGCCTCGGCGTTGCTCTGGGCCGCCGCGGTCACGCCCGAACAGCGCACCACCGCGCTGACCGAGCGCGTCGCATCGTTCGCGAAAACGCAAAAACAAGCCTTATTCAACCTGCGTTATGCGCGCAGCGAACGTTTTTCTGAAGGCCTGATGGCCACTATTCACCAGCAGTACCCGAGCTTGCCCACCCATGTTGTCAGTGAAGTGATTGGGCGGGCGAGCGTTAGCGAAATCAAGAGCTTTGACGCTCAGCGCAAAGTGCCCCTGCGCCTGGCAGAAGAACTGCGGCTGTATGCCCATGAGGTAAAAACCACCCGGGCGCTGGAAGGCTGTTTTCTGGACGTAGCAGACCCGACACTCAGTCTGAAGCTGATCACGGCGTTTTTTGCGCAGACGGAGCGGGGCAGACACTATCTGGACAAAGACCCCGTACTGTATCGGCGGCGAACCGACCCGACGTTAACTGCGTTGCAGGCACAGCATGCCTTGGGCTTGATGAAGGGGGACCGGGGCTTGCGCAATGATTTCGCGCAGCATGTACACAACCACCCTGAGCAAACGCGCACTGCGCTGGGCTTACAGCCGATCAAACCCTGGTTCAAGTCACCCATGCGCCTTGCCAATGGGCGGTTGGGTTATCCGCTGAGCGGGGAGCGCGGCGCAGCGCGCACGGGGCTACTGGTTCGTCGCGTACAAGACCTTTATCCGACATACACCCGTGAGCAATGCCTGGAACTGGTCAGCGCCCTGGAAACCCGCAAGGTGTGGCCAGAGGCCGAACTGGCGCGGCTTCAACTGGAGCAGGAAGCCCTGGATGATGCTTTGCGCATATGGTGCAGCGTGCCGCTGCCCGAGCATTCTGTTGCCGCGCGCCGGGATGTCTTGCCGGGCACCATCAAGCGCGCCGTCAGCCATGCAATTCGACGTGCCTGGCGCCGGGAAAGCCACGTGCAGGAAGGTTCGGGCGCCATGCCGGGCTACCTTGAGGCCGGGCGATTGTCACCTGCGGATTTGCCTGACATGCGCGGCTACATGCTTGACCTGAGCGGTATGCCTGCCGGTGACTTGCCCAAGCTTGTCGGTGACTTCAGCCATATCTCGGTGCTGGTCATGGATGACATGGCCTTGACCAGCGTGCCTGAGCAATTTTTGCAGAGCTTCCCTCAGGTGCGCTGGCTGTCGATGCAACACAACCAGCTTAAAAGCGTGCCGTTGGCGCTCACTGAAATGAAACGCCTGCAAAAGCTCGACCTGAGCCATAACGCCATCGAGTTGACCGCCGAAGGGGTCAAGGCCTTGGCTGAGCAGGTAAATATCAAGGAGCTGGACCTGTCCGACAACCCGCTGGGTTTGCCTTTGGATGTCAGCGGCCTGGAGCAGTTGCGATACCTCAACCTACGGCGTACACGCGCGACAGAGTGGCCAGTGGGGGTTGAGACAGTGCTCACCCTCAGGAGCCTGGATTTGCGCGACAATGCCATCGGCGTGATCCCCGATGCGGCGCTCAGCAGCCCGTCACACCTGGGCGAGGTGACCTACCTGCATGGCAACCCGCTGGTCCCCGCATCGCAAGAGCGACTGGATCTGTATGTCAGGCGCACCGGTATCAGCATGGGCGACACCTCGGCGCGCGTCCCCCACAGCGTGACCGACCAACCCCAGCATGCCTGGTTATTAAGCGGTGTTGATGACAGCGCTGCCAGGCGTACAGCGATCTGGAAGAACCTTGAGCAGGACCCGTTTGCTGAAGACTTGCGCGGGTTTTTGGGCGGGCTGCGCGACAGTCCCGAATACGTCAATGAGCTTACGCACGCGGCATTTGCCAAACGCGCCTGTGCTGTCTTGCAAGCACTGGGGGAGAACAACGAATTACGAGAAACGCTGATCGCGCGTACCCGCATAGGGTCAACCAGTGCTGAGTCGAGTGCGTTGACCTTCAGTGACTTTGAGCTATTGACGTCGGTTGCGCAGGCGAAGGCTGCGGCCGATCAGTCGGGCAATGAGCATGCGCTGTTACGTTTGGCGCGCAGTGGGTTTCGCCTGGATCAGGTGGAAGGCTGGGCCCAGTATTTGCTGGATGAGCGGTTGGCTTACCGCTTTTTGGACGGCATGGGGGCTCAGGACGTTGTGCAATTGCAAGACCTGCGTCTGGTATTGCGCATCGCGCTGGCCAAGCCCTTGCAATTACCGCCGCAACCCAGTGCCGAGGCGTTTGAGAGCTTGCCTTCTGTACCGGCATTGGGGCTTGAGAGCATACGCCGGGCAGTGTTGCGCGACGAAGCCTTGGGTAGCCAATTGCTGGACTTTATCGCCAGTCGGGACTTCTGGGTGACGTACTTGAAAAGCAAATACCGCGACCGGTTTACCCAAGTGCGCGATACGTACATCAGCCAGTGCGATCAATTGGAGTTTGGCGCGCGGCTGCTCAGCGAAGAGCTTTATCGAAGCAGCCAGGAACTGATCAGGTCAGCCTATAACACGGCACAAAGAGAGTTGCTCAAAGAACTGACCCGCCAGGAAATGGCAGACCACCCGTTTTAACAAGTAACACGTGTCTCGAACCCAAGGCGCGAACTGACCCGCGCTTTTGGTTTTTTTACTCGCCAGTCCATATATAGATAGCCCTTGAGCGCCGCTGTCACTGGATAACCTGATGACTCATTCCATTCATCCAGGTAATCGCGATGCCCGATCCTCAAATACCCCAGCCTTCTGGTAATCCGCCTGTCGTTGTCAAAGGCAAGCACGATGAATTCATCAAAAAATCTATCCCGGCCCACCTGATTACCCTCTCACCCGCTCGACGCAAGGCGCTCAAAGGTGCCAATCCCGAGGCGGTGCAGTGGTACTCGAAGGTGACTGCCGAACAGCGAGTCGAGCTGCAAAAACTGGTGGTGGCCCGGATCAAGGCGCAGGACAAACTCGACAAAACCATGGGCAATATTCTGCCTCTCACAGATTTTGCCAAGCCGCTCCTTGAGGCCGCGTTGAAAGACCTCGGTCATACGATGGACGTTAACGAGGTGTATCTGCGGCTTTATAGCACCGCAGAGAATGACGATTTCGGCGTTTCCCCGGCCTACAACGTCCGCAACCTGTCATTGCTGCAGGCTGCGCTGCATAACTTCGAAGAGGTAGAAACCGGAGACGGGCATTTCTCCGACGACTCCGGCTTCATCACTCGCCCCGATGAGCAAGGGCATTCCAGGCCCTATGTCACGCTCCTCTCGGTTCAGGCGTTTGTCCAACTGTGCCGATCCCTGGACCTGGGCACGTTGTACCAGAGCCACTTGAAGACTTTTTTCGACTCCAAAAGCGAGATTTATCAGTCCCGACTGCAATCTCACTACATCGATCACCATAAATCGGTGCTGATGGCAGATGCTTATGTGGCCATGCTCAAGGGGGATATCACCGTTGAGCATTACAAGATGCTGTTGGTGGTCATATCGGGGCCTCAGCCGGCCAGGATCGAGGGCAAGCAGGTCTGGTACCGATCTGTCCGCTTGTGGGATATGACCCTCAGGGGCTGCGTGGTGTTTGAGCCGCGGATCAAATACTTTTCCGCGTCATGGATCATCGTCTGGATCCCTGGCGACCCGTATCACCCGCTCAAGTACTACCCGTCACATGATGCCTTTCAGGCCGAGTTGACGAAAAAACTGACGCCTGAAAGCCTGACAATGCCCAGAAGTTCTGAACTCACGGCCTATCAGCGGTTTTTGAGCCAGTTCATTGACCAGAGCAATCACCCGGAGTATTACAACCGCCTGACCGGGCCGTTGACCCATGCACCGGCGCGGCCCGTGACGCTGCCTGGCGGCAGGGTGACGGAAGACGGGCTCTGGACCCAATGGGCCAACTCGCCAGTGGACCTGCATGTTTACACGTCGCACATGCCGCCTGGCGGAGCAGGGACGGGGGTGAGTATCAGGGACAAGTCGCCAGCGGACCTGCCTGACTACACGTCACGGATACTGTTGGCTGCGCCCCCGGTTTACGTCGGCGTGGTAGCGCTGAACCCCCGCGATGAGTGGTATCAGCCGGATCTGTGGCAACAGTTATTGGAGGTCATGATCAAGAAAAGCCTCGCGGATGGGCGAAGCCTGGCGATTTCCACAGAAGATGCCGATAACGCTTACCTTATTCGGCGCACGTCGCACTACTTAGGCCTGTTTACGCTGGTGCTCAATACGGTGTCGTTCGTCGTGCCGGAGCTGGGCCTGGTCATGCTGTCGGTCATGGCCGCTCAACTGTTGCACGAGACCATAGAAGGAATCGTTGATTGGTCTGCGGGAGATGTGCGGTCCGCCTGGGCACACTTTGCGGATGTTATCGAGAACATCGCTATCGCTGCGGCGGGAGCCGTGATTGTGCATGTCGCGGTGAATCCGGTCATTCAGAAACTCAAATCCATCATTCTGTCCAGTGGCAAGACCCTCCTGTGGAAGCCCGAGCTTGCCCCCTATGAGCGGTCACAGGGTGTACCGATCAATTCCCGGCCCAATGAAGCGGGTCTGCACGTGGTCGGCGAGCAAGAAATCTTGCCCCATGAAGGCAAGCACTACGCACTCGAGAAGGACCCTGTCACCGGTGAATACCGGACTCAGCACCCCACACGCAGTGACGCCTATCAACCGGTGTTTCGGCACAACGGCGAGGGTGTCTGGGTGCATGAGACCGAGCAGCCCCTGACCTGGAGTGACGAGACCCTCAGGCAGCGTCTGGGCACCGTGACAGAGGGGTGGAGCGACGCTGAATTCAGGCAGGCGTTGCGCATTAGCGATGTGTCCTTTGATGATCTGCGGCGCATGTACGTCGAAAACGAGCCCATTCCAGCCGCGCTCAAAGACACGCTCAAACGCTATGCCGCCTATTCGAAGGCTCGCAGTGTCGGCCCGCACATCCTGGCCGGGCGAATGCCGCGCGAGACATGCACCTTTGCCGTGACCTTTACCCTTGAATTACCACGCTGGCCGCAGAACGTCGCGTTTGAAGTGTATGAGGCCGCGAGCCCGCTTACGACCGCCAAACGGTTTGGCAATGCTCAGGCCACCGGGGCAGACGTGATCAGGGTCAGTGACGTTGATCTGATGAACGGAAAACTGCCGGAGCGCGTGGTCGACCGCTTCTCGCGCTCTGAACTTGAGCAGTTGTTGGGCACCTCGGTACCTTTTGAGGTTCAGGAGCGCGTCCAAGTGTTTAAAGAGCAACTGGCCCAGAACGCTTCGGATAACTACGGTCGTTTGTTTGAGAGCATCTTCAATGACGTTATCCCTGAGAATGACCCCGATGCCGCAGCGCTGGGGTTGATTCAGCGGGCTTATCCGCGGCTGACCACGTCGCGCATTCGCGGCTTGCTGGCTGACGCGTCACCGGCTGAAAAAGCGGTGTTACAGCAAGGCAAAATCCCGATGAAGCTCGGACTCAACGCCTTACACGTCCAGCGCGCGATGCGCATTGAACAGGCGTATTTGGGGCTTTATCTGGATGGTTTGGTCACCGCCGACACAGAGATTTTGGTGATGAACTCTTTGGAGGCACTGCCCGGCTGGAAGGATGACTTGCGCCTTGAGGTGCGTGATGGCAACCGCGACGGCACGCTGCGAAGCCAGTACGGCGCCGAAAACGCCAGCCAGCGAAAAGTGTTGGTCAGGGATGCCGATGGCCGTTACGAGACATTCGATTCACAGGGGCAGTCTTTGCACGGGCAGGATGATTTTATTGCCAGCTTGCAGTACGCGTTGCCGGATGCGCAGCGCACCTCAATTGGTTTGCCGCATACCGGTCAGGGCGAGGCGCTAAAAGTGTTATTGCGCGAACATGCCATTACACGATCACGCTTGCGTCAATTGCTGAAAATACAGCCTGACGAAGTCCCGTTTTTCAAACCGCCTGTTCGGGTATCGAGCAAACGCCTGGGCTACCCGTTAAGTGGCCGGGGCGTTGGCGAGGCCGCGGCCAACCTCAACCTTCAAACGCTTAAAGAACGCTTCAGGGCGCTGTACCCGGAGAAGGCCGTGCAGCACCGTTGGGACCCGGCCAGCCCTGACATTTACACCGACTTCCTTGAATTTCAGCGCCTGCATGGGGAGGCCGTCGAAGAGAAAATCACCCTGCTTGAGCAGGAATTTCAGCAGATGGATACCACCCTGAATCAATGGATCCGCTCGCCGATCAACGACCAGCCACTGCCTGCCAGGTTGACCCAGCAGCAACAGCGGGTGATTCACCTTAGGCAGCGTGTTCAGCAGCTCGTCACACAAGCCTGGCAAAAAGCCAGCCATTTGGCGGTGAGTAAAGCCAACCGCGAGCTGGGGTTCAGTATCAGTTTCGAGGATGAGGCCGGGGTGGGGGAGATTCTGGGAACGTTGCCAGCCCTGGAGGCCAACTTCGATCATGTTGCGGATATCAACCTCAACGGCGCGGGTGTCACGGATTCGATCGATGGTTTTCTGTCAATGTTCAAGCATCTGCGGACACTGCAAGCGGATACAAACCAATTGACGCGATTGCCAGGTGCTTTGGGTTCCATGCGTTACCTGAAAATGCTGGTGTTGACTGACGGTGCCATCCAACTGACTGACAGTGGTGTCGCCGCGTTGAAGGAGTTGAACCAGCTGGAGTTTCTTGGACTCTCGATGAATCCGCTGGGGCTAGCCCCTGATATAAGCCGAATGCCTTATCTGAGAGGGGGCGAGCTGGTTCAAAGCGGGCTGAGCAACTGGCCGGTCGGGCTGTTTGATCAGCCCAGGCCCGATAACTTTTCATTGAACCTCAAGCTCAATGTGCTGACCGACATTCCTGATGCCGTGCCGGGGTCGGATCAGGCCAGAATTCTGGCCAGAACCCGATTGAGCCACGATCAAGTCTCGGAGGCGGTGCTGGAAAAATACAAAGCTTACAAAAGCTCTGTCGGCATGGACCCTGAACGTATCAACCCGCCTTCAGGCGCACGAGGTCGGCGTCAATGGACAAGTGGGCCGGATGTCACAGATAAGGCTCAGAAACAGGCACTTTGGGACCGTTTGGAGCACGCGCACGGCTCGGAACCATTTTTTAATGAGCTGGCCCGCCAAGGGCAAGATCTGCAGCGTAGACCCATTGAGTTCATGCGCAACATGGAAAGTCGGGTCTGGCAGATGCTCGAAGTCATGGATGAAAGCGTGGCCGTGCGCGAAAGACTGTTTGCCATGGCCACCGCGCCCATCACCTGTACGGACGCCGGGCTGCAGGTGTTTAACGCCATGGGGGTCGAAGTGTTGTTGTATGAGGCATTGCGCCTTGAACCCATCAATCTGGCCCTGAGCAAGCTCGAACTGTTAAATCTGGCCCGTGGTCGGGCACGTCTGGATCAACTGAGCCGGATTGCCCGGGCGCGAGTACGTGAGTTATTGGCGCAGGGCCGCCAATTCCCTGAGTACGATGAACAGGGCAATTTGATTCCCCGGTTTGATGCGCAAGGCAATCGTCTGAAGTCGATCGACGAGGTGGAGATTCATCTGGCCTACACCACCTTGCTGGCCAAACGTCTGGACCTGCCTTGGCAACTGGAGATGTTCTTCGCCGAGCCCGACGTGACCCCCGCTATGCTGGATGCTGCGTACAGCCAGGTGCTGGCGCTGGAAGAGGGGGACGGGCTGCGCAACCAGATCATTGAGATTGCGTTCTGGCGCGACTTTATCGAGCGTACTTACAGCGACCGGTTCACGGCATTGGATAAAAAAACCTCGGTCGTGTTTGATTATCAAAGTGATCAAAAGACCTTGGAGTTTAATGGCTCACTGACTGAGCCGGAGCAACAGGCGCTGCGGGCATCCATTGATGCGGCAGCACACCAGTTGGGTATTACGGCCACGGAGGTGGTCTACGGGCGCGCCCTGAGCGACCAAGAATACGATGTCATGATTAAGTCGTTCAAAGACGAGAAAGAAGCGTTGATGATGTCCCTGACCGATCAGATCAGCGGTCGTCAAGCCGCCTGAGCCCTGCTGCCGGAGGCATTCAGGCCTTCGGCAGCAGCACGGTAAATGTTGTGCCTTCGCCCTGCGTCGAGGTCACGGCGATCTCGCCGTGGTGCGCGTCGACCACTTCTTTGACGATAAACAGGCCCAGCCCCAGGCTGGTCGAGGCGCCGGGCAAGGTAACGTCTTCGCTCGGGCTGCGTACCAGCGGGTCAAACAAGGTGCCGAGCGCCTCTTGATCAATCGGGGTGCCGCGGTTGTGGACGCACACGGTCACGGCGTCGGCAGTGCCAGTCACGCTCAGAGTGATTTCACCCTGGCGGGCGCCATGTTGCAGGGCGTTTCCAATCAGGTTCTGCAACAACTGCCCGATACGGCTGGGGTCCCACAAGCCGTCAACGTTGCCCTTGATGTGCAGGGTTGGCGTGCAAGTGGGTTGCCCGGCGCTGGCTTCTTCCAGTGCTTGCCTGCACGCGTCACCGAGGTTCATCAAGCGTTTTTCAATGGGCAAGCCGGTGCCGAGCCGACTGCGTACAAATTCCAGCAAGTCACTGACCATCGCCCCCATGTGGCGCGCGCCATTTTTGATCGCTGCCACGTAACTCAGTGCGGGGGGATCGAGCAGGACTTTGCGTTCGAGCATTTCGCTGGACATGCTCACGGCTTGCAACGGCGCGCGCAGATCGTGGCCCAAAATGGCCAGGAAGATGTCCCGCGAGCGATTGACTTGTTCTGCATAGGCCGCCGTGGATTCTGCCAGCGCTTCATCAATCGCCTCGTTAAAGCGAATCATGTCGTGAAGGTGGTTCTGATCCGGGCTTTCGACGTTTTTTACCCACAGACGAATGACGCAAGCACGCAGGTGGCGAAACTCTGAGGTCATCTGCACCAGGTCAAACCCTACGGCGTGGCGCAACTCACCGTGGCTGGCAGACGCGCGGTCCAGGCTTGGGGTTTTTTCCGGGCCTTCGCCCTCGGCCTTGGCCTGTTGTTCGCTGGCGGTTTGTGCCGTGACCATGTCGCGTGAGGCCGCCAGCAAAATGGCTTTGGCGTGGTCGCGCAGGGCTGCGCTGTCCATCGTTTCGGCGGCCGGGGTGATGGTGGCGGCGAACTGCTCCCATTCATCGACGATACGATCAACATTTTCCACGATGAACTGGGATAGGCGCATGGCCGTACACCTTGCTGCAAGAGCGGTAGTCATAAAAAGGTGACGCATAGTACGCCTTCATACAACGTCCTTCATCCAGCTTGGTCCCGAGCGGCAAAAAATCAAGCCCCCGACGGCATCACTGAGGGCTGCCCGCGATGATCCCGTCGCGGGCAGCTTTGTTCAGTGCAGCCGGTTGTCAGAACAAAAAGTACCGCTGCGCCATCGGTAGCACGTCGGCGGGCTCGCACCACAACAACACGCCGTCAGCCTTGACCTGATAAGTTTGCGGGTCGACGTCGATGTTGGGCAGGTAGCCGTTGTGGATCAGGTCGGTTTTTTGCACATCGCGACAACCTTTTACTACACCAATCTGCTTTTTCAACCCGAGTTTTTCCGGGACGCCTGCGTCGGCCGCCGCCTGACTGATAAAGGTCAGGCTGGTGGCATGGCGCGAACCGCCGTAGCTGGCGAACATGGGGCGGTAGTGAACCGGCTGCGGGGTTGGAATCGAGCCGTTGGCGTCGCCCATCAGGCTTGAGGCAATGGCCCCGCCTTTGAGAATCAACGTCGGTTTGACCCCGAAAAACGCCGGCCGCCACAGCACCAGGTCGGCCCATTTGCCTACTTCAATCGAGCCCACCTCATGGCTGATGCCGTGGGTGATGGCCGGGTTGATGGTGTATTTGGCGATGTAGCGTTTGGCGCGGAAGTTGTCGTTGCCGGGCGTGTCTTCCGGCAACGGGCCGCGTTGCTTCTTCATTTTGTCGGCGGTTTGCCAGGTGCGCGTAATCACCTCGCCCACCCGGCCCATGGCCTGGCTGTCAGAGCTGATCATCGAGAACGCGCCCAGGTCGTGGAGAATGTCTTCGGCGGCAATGGTCTCGCGGCGGATACGGCTTTCAGCGAAGGCCACGTCTTCGGCAATGCTCGGGTCCAGGTGATGGCAAACCATCAGCATGTCGAGGTGTTCGTCGATGGTGTTGCGGGTAAACGGTCGGGTCGGGTTGGTCGAACTGGGCAGCACGTTGGTGAAGCCGCAGGCCTTGATGATGTCCGGGGCGTGGCCGCCGCCTGCACCTTCGGTGTGGTAGGTGTGGATGGTGCGGCCCTTGAAGGCGGCCAGGGTGGTTTCGACAAAGCCGGACTCGTTCAGCGTGTCGCTGTGAATCGCCACCTGCACGTCGTACAGGTCGGCCACGCTCAGGCAATTATCGATGGAGGCGGGCGTGGTGCCCCAGTCTTCGTGCAGCTTGAGGCCGATGGCCCCAGCTTCGACCTGTTCGATCAACGGCTGCGGCAGGCTGGCGTTGCCCTTGCCGGTAAAACCCATGTTCATCGGGAACGAATCGGCGGCTTGCAGCATGCGCGCCATGTGCCACGGGCCGGAGGTGCAGGTGGTGGCGTTGGAACCGGTAGCGGGGCCGGTGCCGCCGCCGATCATGGTGGTCACGCCGCTGTTCAGCGCTTCATCAATTTGCTGGGGGCAGATGAAGTGAATGTGCGTGTCGATGCCGCCTGCGGTGAGAATCATGCCTTCACCGGCAATAACTTCGGTGCTGGCGCCGATGGCGATGGTCACGTTGGGCTGGATGTCCGGGTTGCCGGCTTTGCCGATGCTGTGGATACGGCCGTCTTTAAGGCCCACATCGGCTTTGACGATGCCCCAGTGATCGATGATCAGCGCGTTGGTGATCAGCGTGTCGACTACCTCGGCGGCGAGCAACTGGCTCTGGCCCATGCCGTCACGAATCACCTTGCCGCCGCCGAACTTTACTTCTTCACCGTAGGTGGTGAAATCCTGCTCGACCTCGATCCACAACTCGGTGTCGGCCAAGCGAACCTTGTCACCCACAGTAGGACCGAACATGTCGGCATAAGCCTGGCGGGATATTTTCATTGCGCGTTCCTAAGACAGTTAGACCGAACCTGTAGGAGCGAGCTTGCCTCGCTATCTTTTGGAAGATCAAAAGATCGCGAGGCAAGCT
>NZ_JASCPQ010000104.1:0-18052 GCF_029959305.1 Pseudomonas sp. PS01297 | reverse complement strand
CTGCCGCAGGCTGCGATCGAGCCCGAAGGGGTCGCGCTTTTTCAGAGCGAAGGTGCTGCGGCCCTTATCGCAGCCTGCGGCAGCGGCTACACAGTGATGCCTACACCAACGCCAGCCTTAGGGCTGGCGTTGTGCATTCTGGGGTGTGGGGTTACGCGTGGGGGGCTGGGGTTTCGGTGGCGTCTGCGTCTTCTTGCGCGACTTCGTGTTCTGCATCAACGTCTTGATCGTTCTCTACAGGAGTGCCTTCTGCTGCGGCTTTTTTGCGCGCGAGCTTTTCCTCTTTCTTCTGCTCTTTAGCCAGGTCTCGTTGACGTTTGGTGAAGTTATAGTTGGGTTTGGCCATGAGCGATCCTCTTGGGGTCGAAGGTGAGGTTTAGCGGCGCGTATTCTGCCCTGTATTAGTGCCTTGCCGTTAGCTGGGTTTTTGCCATCAGGCTGTTTGCGCGCAAAACACGACTCTACACCCAGATACCGATTAAACCCCGAAAAAGCCCAAAATGGCCTAAGGATGCTGGTCTTACGTTCGTTTGCCTGATAGAAGGTCATGACAAAAAACGTCAGGACGTGACGTGGGTCATTGGAACAACGACCGTTTTCGTGCATCCTGTATACAAATAATGGATTTTTTGTACCCTACCTTGGAGAAAAACCATGTTTGCCAAAGTTGTTGCGGTATCTCTTTTGACCTTGGCCAGCGGCCAATTGTTTGCAGCTGAGTGCAAGGTCACCGTTGATTCGACCGACCAAATGTCGTTCAACACCAAAGCTATCGAGATCGACAAGTCCTGCAAAACCTTCACTGTCGAGCTGACACACTCCGGTAGCTTGCCAAAAGCAGTCATGGGCCATAACTGGGTACTGAGTAAAGAAGCCGATATGCAGCCTATCTCTACTGATGGCCTGAGCGCGGGTATCGACAAAGACTATCTGAAGGATGGCGACACGCGCATCATCGCGCACACCAAGGTGATTGGCGCTGGTGAAACCGACTCCGTGACCTTTGATGTCTCCAAGCTCAAAGCGGACGAGAAGTACGGGTTCTTCTGCTCGTTCCCGGGCCATATCTCGATGATGAAAGGCACCGTCACGCTGAAATAAGCGCAGGTCCCTCAAACAGCCCTGACGTGCGTTGCGCCGTCGGGGCTGTTTGCATTCAGGCTCAGGCTTTTGAGTCGGTCATCTTGAAAATGCCTTGGGCGTTGCTGCTGTCGAAGTTCAGGTCGATGCGCCCGGTGTCCGGGTCGACCTTGCGCTGAATAAACTCGACAAACGAGCCCGGCACTTGATGCTCGCGGCACAGGCCTTGGGCATCGATCAGCTCGCGGGTGACGGTGCAGGCGCGGTAGGCCGTCTGCATGACCCGCCCCGAAGCTGACACCTCAATGCTGTCTTTCATTGGCCGCTGCAATTCGCGCTGCTGGGCGACGCAGGCGTTCAGGTCCTGCACGCGGTCGGTCAAATGGTTGAAGCTGTTGCCCTCGGTGGCGATCCAGGCCATTTCTGCGCTTTCGTTGAGCAAGCACTGGTAGTCGGCTGCATGGACCACGCCGTGTTGGCGGCCAAAGGCGCGATGCAAGGCGGGCAACAGCGTGCGGGCCTCGCTCAGGCTGCAATGGCGGGTCAGGCTCAGGCGGTTAAGCAGGCCCAAGTGTTCGGGCTGCAGCGGGTCGAGGCTTGAGCCGACCACGCGGCTGACAGCGCGCTGAAAGGCCTCGCTGAAGCGCCCGGGGTGCAATTCCGAGACAAAAAACTGCGCAATGTCTTCAGGCAGGTCCATCTGGCGATAGCCCCAGCCGGTCATGCTCAGTTTGGTCAGCGGGTAGGTGCGCACATCGGTAAAGCCCAGCGGCTCCAGCAAGCGCGCAAACGCCTGACGGCCGCGCGGCAATTGGCCGTTAATGGGCCAGTCCACCGTGCGAATGGCGCCGTGATCAAAGACCACCTTGCGTCCTTGCCGGGCTTGTTCTTCGACATACCGTCGGCCATCTGACACAGCGTTGACCAAGGTGTGGAACAAACACAGGTTCAGCGCTTGCGCGAGCCATACGCGGTGCAGCGACTGTTCGCTCCAGTTAAAGCGCTGCAAGGCAGGGGGCACCTCGACATGCTCGCGCAACCAGTGAGCGGTTGGCTGATCGAGTGCCGATTCAACCAAAGAGAACAAACCATCGAAAGAAGACATGGGGCAGGGCTCTGACGACCAAATAGAGGTCTATCAAAGCCCTTGAGCCCCGTGCGGACAAGCGAAAAAAAATGCGGGGTTCATTCCGTTTTTTCTGGCTGTGGTGCAGACAGGCCTGCGTGGCCTTTGGATGATGAAAGCTGCCCGTCAAAATCTTCATCTGGCCGTTATAACGTAACGAGTAAGATGTCGCGACCGGAGTATTCGAGTGCGTGGAAGGTGTATGGACAGACGTAGCGTGGTGAAATTTCTCTTGGTCGGGTTGGCATTGCCGACGCCACTCATAGCGTATGCCTCACAAGCAGTGCGGCGTGTGAGTGTCAGTCGCGTGCAAGGTTCGACCACGCTGCTGTTTGACCTCAGCGGGCCGGTCATCGCCAACAGCTTTACCCTCGAGTCGCCGCCCCGCGTGGTGATTGACCTCAAGCGCGCGGTGTTGGCAGCGCCCTTGGAAGGGCTGGTGCTGGACGGCACGCCCGTCACTGCCATCCGCAGCGGCAAAACCCCGGCGGGTGATCTGCGTATCGTGCTGGACCTGGCAGATGCCGGTGTACGCGCTGCGCTGCGGCCCCTGTCGGCCAACGGTCACCGTCTGGAGTTACAACTGACGGGCCAGCCGGCGAAAGCGCTTGCCTCATCGGTCGTCACGCCAACTGCGCCCGAACGCCCGGTCGCCAAGCGTAGTCGAGACCTGTTGGTGGTCATTGATGCTGGCCACGGTGGCAAAGACCCCGGCGCGGTAGGCTCCAAGGGTGAACAAGAAAAAATCGTCGCGCTGCAAATTGCCAAGCTGCTAGCCAAGCGTATCGACGCGCAAAAGGGCTACAAGGCCAAGCTGGTGCGTACCGATGACATCTTTATTCCGCTGCGCAAGCGCGCCGAAGTGGCCCAGAAACTCGATGCCGATCTGTTTATCTCCGTGCATGCCGATGCGGCGCCGAGGTTGACGGCATCGGGCGCGTCGGTCTTTGCGCTCTCGCAAAACGGGGCGACGTCTTCGATGGCGCGCTGGATGGCGGATCGGGAAAACGACGCCGATTCGGTGGGCGGCGGCTTGAACGTCAAGCTGCACAAGGACGACCCGATGGTGGCGGGCGTGCTGCTGGACATGTCGATGAACGCGACCATCTCCACCAGCCTGGACCTGGGGCATCAGGTGCTGTCACAACTGGGCGGCGTTGCGCGGCTGCATCAATCGAGGGTTGAGCAGGCCGGGTTTGCCGTACTCAAGTCGGCGGCGGTGCCGTCGATTCTGGTAGAGACCGGGTTCATTTCCAACGTCAATGATTGCCAGCGGCTGCATGACACCCGCCACCAGCGCAAAATCGCCGAGGCGATCTTTGCCGGGGTAGACCAGTACTTCCGTCAGCGCCCGCCCACAGCCTGACCGCGCAGGGCCGTAGTCGCTGCCAAGGTACGCAGGCTGCGATGTAAAGATCACAGCCTGCGCAGAAGGCCTCACGGCGCGAACGGCATCTCGCGCTTGTGGTGGGTCTTCTCATAGGTGCTGCAGATGATGTTGAACGCCTCTTCGCGCACCGGCTCGCCGTGCAGGAACGCGTCAATCTCGGCATACGTCACGCCATGGGAGACTTCGTCGGGTTTGCCCGGCGCGAGATCTTCGAGGTCGGCGGTGGGGACTTTCTCGACCAGAAACTCCGGCGCACCCAAATGCCGGGCAATGGCCCGCACCTGGTGCTTCACCAGCCCGCTGAGCGGGGCCAGGTCGCACGAGCCATCGCCAAACTTGGTGAAAAAGCCCATCACGGCTTCGGCGGCGTGGTCGGTGCCGATCACCAGCCCGCCGGTGGCACCGGCGATGGTGTATTGCGCCACCATGCGCATCCGCGCCTTGGTGTTGCCCAGCACAAAGTCCACGGTTTCTGGCTTCTTGCCTTCAAACGCGCTGACCTCAGCGGCCAGAGCTTTGACTGCCGGGCCGATGTTCACGGTCTGGCGCTCATCGGGCTTGATAAAGTCGACCGCCGCGGTGGCATCGGCTTCATCCTGTTGCACGCCGTAGGGCAGGCGCACGGCAATAAAGCGGTAAGCCTTGTCGCCGGTCTGCTCGCGCAGCTGCTGCACGGCCTTCTGAGCCAGCAAGCCTGCGGTCAGCGAGTCGACGCCGCCGCTGATGCCCAGCACCAGTGTCTTAAGCCTGGCGTTGTGCAGGCAGCACTGAATAAAGGTGATGCGCCGTGCAATCTCGGACTCAAGCGCGGCAGTGTCTTTAAACGGCGGTTGGACATTGAGATCTTCAGCAATCTGACGCTGTACGGCCTGCATGATTCACTCCTTGGAGGATTGTTCAGGAACATTGAAAACGTGGCGCAAGTAGGCGGCGAAGTTTGGATCAGAGCAATGGGTCTTGCCCGGCTCATCCGAAATCTTGGCGACGGGCGAGCCATTACAGGCAGTCATTTTAAGCACGATGCTCATCGGCTCAACACCCGGAATGTCGCAGGTCAGGTTAGTTCCGATACCGAAGCTGACATTGATACGGCCACGCAACGCCCGGAAAATCTCCAGTGCGCGGGGCAAAGTCAGGCTGTCGGAAAACACCAGGGTCTTGCTCATCGGGTCGATGCCCAGGTGATGGTAATGCGCGATGCATTTTTCGGCCCACACCACCGGGTCACCCGAGTCGTGGCGCAAACCGTCGAACAGCTTGGCGAAGTACAGATCAAAGTCGGCCAAAAAGGCGTCGGTGGTGATGCAGTCGGTCAGGGCGATGCCCAGCAGGCCCCGGTACTCACGCACCCAGCAATCGAGCGCGGCGCTTTGGCTGTCGATCAGGCGCGGGCCCAGTTGTTGGTGCGCCATGATCCATTCGTGGGCCATGGTGCCCAGCGGCTTCATGTCCAGCTCGCGGGACAGGTTGACGTTGCTGGTGCCGACAAATCGCCCGGGGAAGTCATGCTTGAGCACCGTGACGACTTCTTCCTGCACCCGGTAAGAAAACCGGCGACGCGTGCCGAAATCGGCGACTTGCAACTCAGACAGTTCGTCGGCAGTGGCGTTGGCTTGCAGCCAGTCAAACTTGCGATACAACTGCTCGCGGGCCTCTCGCAGCAGCGTGCCGGCATAGCGTGAGCGGTTGCGCACTTCACTGACAATCGCCAGCAGCGGCACTTCAAACAGAATCACATGCAGCCACGGGCCGCGCAGGCGGATAAACAGCTCGCCGTTTTCGATGCCGGTGTGCACGTAGCGCAGGTTGAAGCGGAACAGGCCCAGAAAGCGGATGAAGTCGGGCTTCATGAACGTGATACGTTCCAGGAACCCGAGTTGGTCCGGGGTCATGCTCAGCTCAGCGAGACGTTCGATCTGGTGGCGAATCTCGCTCAAGTACGGGCGCAGGTCCTCGCTGTTACGGCAGCGGAACTCCCATTCGACTTCAACGTTGGGGTAGTTGTGCAGCACCGCCTGCATCATGGTCAGTTTGTAGAAATCGGTGTCGAGCAAGTTCTGCACGATGCGGTCGGCAAACACACTCTCGCTCATAGCGGCAATCTCCATGCTGCCCGTGCCTGATAGCCACGGCGTTCAGCTTTTTCAATGAATGGCGATAGTGGCGCATATTCGCAGACCGTATTGCCAGCGGTTTTTTCTCTCATCTGTAGGAGCGAGCTTGTCTCGCGATCTTTTGATCGTTTAAAAGATCGCGAGGCAAGCTCGCTCCTACAGGTCATCCAGATGTTCCATCATCCAGTTCACAAACGCCTTGACCTTCGGCACGCCCGCCGAATGTTCGGGGTAGGCCAGGTAATACGCATCGCGGCTCGGCATCGGGTGCTGCCAGGCAATGACCAGCTTGCCTTCGCTCAGTTCCTCTTCCACCAGAAACCTCGGCAGCAGGGCCACGCCGCAGCCCACCTGCGCAGCGCGAATGCACATATAAAACGTGTCGAAACGTGGCCCGTGATAGCTGTGATCGGTGTGATAACCCTGGCTTTCAAACCATTCGTGCCAGGCCTGCGGGCGTGAGGCGTTTTGCAGCAGCACCAGGTCGGTGAGTTGCGTCGGGTCGTCGAAGGGGCGCTCGGGCAAGCTCGACGGTGCACACACGGCCACCAGTTCTTCACCGAACAACCTCACGGACTCGGTGCCGGGCCGCGATCCCTGACCAAAATAGAACGCCAGATCACTGCGCCCTTGCAGCAAGTCATCGGCAGGTTGTTCGTTGCACACGTCCAGATGAATATGCGGGTGCCGCAGCCGCCAGCCCTTGAGGCGCGGCATCAGCCAGCGGGCGCCAAAGGTCGACGGCGTCGACACGCGCAGCACCTCGGTTTCGCCGCCATATGAGCGCAGGGTGTGGGTCGACATCTCGACTTGGGTCAGGATTTTTCGGACTTCTACCAGGTACAAGTCGCCAGCGGGCGTCAGTTGCAGGCGGCGCCGCACTCGGCGGAACAACAAGTGCTGAAGCAGCTCTTCCAGCTGCGCGACCTGCTTGCTGACTGCACTTTGGGTCAGGTTCAGCTCTTCGGCGGCGCGGGTAAAGCTCAGGTGCCGGGTCACCGCCTCAAAACACTGCAACGCCGTGATCGATGGCAGATAACGCTTGTTCAGCATAAAGACCCCCCCAGTGCTGGTTGTTCGCCGACTTTACCCGTGCAGCATGAATTTTCGGAATGATATCTCGCTTAAAGGTCGTTTGTTACCGCCGGATGAGCCAGCTACAACTAAAGGCCTAAGAACCTGATTATTGAATCTAAGGAGTGCCCCATGGTTGCTGCATTACTGGATCGTCTTGGCGTGAACCCGGCGCTGTATCAACGCGGCAAGCAGCCGGTTTACACGCCGATTGATGGCAGCCAGATTGGCACCGTGCAGTGGGAAGGGGCGGCCGAGGTTGAGCAGCACGTGACCCGCGCTGAACATGCATTTGAGGCCTGGCGCAAGGTCCCGGCGCCACGCCGGGGTGAGCTGGTGCGCCAGTTCGGCGACCTGTTGCGTGAATACAAGGCGGACCTTGGCGAACTGGTGTCGTGGGAAGCGGGCAAGATCACCCAAGAAGGCCTGGGCGAAGTGCAGGAGATGATCGACATCTGCGACTTCGCCGTCGGCCTGTCGCGTCAACTCTACGGTTTGACCATCGCCTCGGAACGTCCGGGCCACCACATGCGCGAAACTTGGCACCCGCTGGGCGTGGTCGGGGTGATCAGTGCCTTTAACTTCCCGGTCGCCGTGTGGGCGTGGAACACCACGCTGGCGCTGGTGTGCGGTAACGCGGTGATCTGGAAGCCGTCCGAGAAAACCCCGCTGACCGCGCTGGCCTGCCAGGCGCTATTCGACCGCGTGCTCAGCAACTTCAGCGACGCGCCCCAGTACCTGAGCCAAGTGGTGATCGGTGGTCGCGACGCCGGTGAAGCCCTGGTCGATGACCCGCGTGTGGCGCTGATCAGCGCCACCGGCAGCACCCGCATGGGCCGCGAAGTGGCGCCTAAAATCGCCGCGCGTTTTGCCCGCAGCATTCTCGAACTGGGCGGCAACAACGCGATGATCCTCGGCCCCAGCGCCGACCTGGACATGGCCGTGCGCGCCATCCTGTTCAGCGCCGTCGGCACCGCCGGGCAGCGTTGCACCAGCCTGCGCCGGTTGATCGCACACGAATCGGTCAAAGCAGAAATCCTCACCCGGCTCAAAGCGGCGTATTCCAAAGTGCGCATAGGCCACCCGCTGGAGGGCAACCTGGTCGGCCCGCTGATCGACCAACACAGCTTTGAAAACATGCAAAACGCCCTGGAACAAGCCCTGAGCGAAGGCGGGCGGGTGTTTGGTGGCGAGCGCCAGTTGGCCAGCCAATACCCGGATGCGTACTACGTGGCCCCGGCCATTGTTGAGATGCCGGAACAAAGCGAAGTGGTGTGCAGCGAAACCTTTGCACCGATCCTGTACGTGATCGGTTACAGCGACTTTGCCGAGGCCTTGCGCCTGAACAACGCCGTGCCGCAAGGCTTGTCATCGTGCGTGTTCACCACCGACGTGCGCGAGGCCGAGCAATTCATGTCGGCCACCGGCAGCGACTGCGGCATCGCCAACGTCAACATTGGCCCGAGCGGTGCAGAGATCGGCGGTGCCTTTGGTGGCGAAAAAGAAACCGGCGGCGGCCGTGAATCCGGCTCCGACGCCTGGCGCGGCTACATGCGCCGCCAGACCAACACCGTGAACTACTCGCTGGAACTGCCGTTGGCGCAGGGTATTACGTTCGATTGAAGCTTGCCCTCACCCCAACCCTCTCCCGGAGGGAGAGGGGGCTAATTGTCGGTGTTTCTCAAACCGCGTGCGGTCAGTCCCCTCTCCCTCCGGGAGAGGGCTAGGGTGAGGGTTTTGGTCCTGGTTAGGTTTCATTGCTGGAGCTTGGCATGCCACTACAAGAACAATGCTTATGGGAAACCCTGACGCCTCAACGTCCGCAAGCACCCGCGTTTAAGGGCGAATTGAGTGTTGATGTGTGCGTCATTGGCGCCGGGATCACCGGTTTGTCCGCCGCCATCCATTTGCTCGAACAAGGCAAAAGCGTGTGCGTGCTTGAGGCCCACCGCACCGGGCACGGCGGGTCCGGGCGCAACGTCGGGCTGGTCAACGCCGGGATGTGGATCCCGCCGGACGACATCGAAGCCGGTTTTGGTGAGGTCGTCGGCAGCCAGCTCAATCGCATGCTCGGCGCCGCACCGTCGCTGGTGTTCAGCCTTGTCGACAAATATCGCATCGACTGCCAGTTACGCCGCGAAGGCACGCTGCACATGGCCCACAACGCCCGTGGCGAAGCCGACTTGCGCAGCCGCGAGCAACAATGGAAACGCCGTGGCGCGCCGGTCGAGCTGCTCACCGGCTCTGCCTGTGCAGCCGCCACCGGCACTAAAAAAATTGCCGCCGCCTTGCTCGACCGGCGCGCCGGTACGCTCAACCCCATGGCGTACACCTCGGGGCTGGCGAAAGCCGCCAGTGATCTGGGCGGGCGGCTGTTTGATCATTCGCCGGTCACCGGGCTGGAACGCCAGGGTGTGCGCTGGTCGGTGCAAACGGCGCACGGAGCGGTCAGCGCTGAACAAGTGGTGCTGGCCTCCAACGCGTACACCGAAGGCGAATGGACTGACCTGCGGCGTAACTTTTTCCCCGGTTACTACTACCAGGTGGCCTCAAAACCTCTGACCGATGACAGCGCCAAAAGCATCTTGCCCGGCGGCCAAGGGTCGTGGGACACGCGCCAGGTGCTCAGCAGCATTCGCCGCGACGCCGAAGGCCGCTTATTGCTCGGCAGCCTGGGCAACGGCAATCAAAAGCCCACCTGGTTCTTGAAGGCCTGGGCTGACCGTGTGCAACAGCATTACTTCCCGTTGTTGAAAGGCGTGGAGTGGGAGTGCACCTGGACCGGCTGCATTGCCTTCACCCCCGATCACTTGATGCGTTTATTCGAGCCCGCGCCCGGTTTAGTGGCGGTCACAGGCTATAACGGTCGCGGCGTAACCACCGGCACCGTGGTGGGTAAAGCGTTCGCCGACTACCTGTGTCACGGCGATGCCAGCGCGCTGCCGATTCCTTTTTCGGCCATGCAATCGGTGCCGCATGCGGGCTTGCGCAGCTGTTTGTATGAGGCGGGATTCTCGCTTTATCACGCTGGCCAATGCCTGAGAATTGTTATCTAAGGGTGATATTTAATCGCCGGCACGACGTTTGCGCGAACAGCGACTAGCCTCAGGTGGTGCGCCCTGTAGCAGTGATGCACCGCGAGTGTGCAGATCGGTGACGCGATGGGTTACAAGGAGAATGCCAAGGGTAGCGCAACCCGGTTGCAACTCAGGTTAGGCCTGGTGGCGCTTTAAACACATAAACGGTTTTACCTTCCTCGGTTTAGACGGTTGCACGCCCAATGAAAAAGGGCCCGAAACAGTCGACATAACAATAAAACAACGGCTTTTCCCAGAATAAAAAACCAATGGCACGCGCCTTGCTCAGCGCTTTACGTGAAGTCGCAGTGCCAACTAAAAAAACTCAGGAGCACCACCTCATGTCGCAGACGTTCTACAAGAAAGGTTTTCTGGCTCTCGCGGTAGCGGCCGCGTTGGGCGTTTCTTCGTTTGTTCAGGCCGATGTGAAAATCGGTGTAGCGGGGCCGATGACCGGCGCCAACGCGGCATTTGGCGAGCAATACATGACCGGGGCGAAGGCGGCGGCTGAGGTTATAAACGCCAAGGGTGGGATCAACGGCGAGAAAATCGTCCTGGTGGCCGGTGATGATGCCTGCGAGCCTAAACAGGCCGTGGCGGTGGCCAACCGGTTGGTCGATCAGGACAAGGTCGCCGGGGTGATCGGCCATTTCTGCTCCTCCAATACCATTCCGGCGTCTGAGGTGTACGCCGACGCGGGCGTGATCATGATCACGCCGGGTTCCACCAACCCGCAGGTGACTGAGCGTGGCCTGGACGCGGTGTTCCGCATGTGCGGGCGTGATGACCAGCAAGGCATTGTGGCCGGGGATTACATTGTTGACGTGCTCAAGGGCAAGAAAGTCGCGGTCATCAACGACAAGGACACCTACGGTAAAGGCCTGGCTGACGCCACCAGCGCGCAGTTGACCAAGCGCGGCGTCAAGCCGGTGCTTGAAGAGGGCCTGACCCGTGGCGAGAAAGACTTCAGCGCCCTGGTCACCAAAATCCGCGCGTCCGGCGCCGACGTCGTGTATTTCGGCGGTCTGCACCCGGAAGCCGGCCCGCTGGTGCGTCAACTGCGTGAAGCGGGCCTCAAGGACGTGAAGTTCATGTCTGACGATGGCGTGGTCACCGACGAACTGGTCTCCACCGCAGGCGGCAAACAGTACGTTGACGGCGTGTACATGACCTTCGGCGCCGACCCGCGCCTGCTGCCGGACAGCAAGGCCGTGGTCGAAGAGTTCCGTAAAGCCGGCAAAGAGCCAGAAGGCTACACCCTGTACGCCTACGCCTCCCTCCAGGCCCTGGCGGATGCCTTCAATGGCGCCAAGTCCAACAAAGGTGAAGACGCCGCCAAGTGGCTCAAGGCCAACCCTGTTGCGACTGTAATGGGCAAGAAAGAGTGGGACGCCAAAGGCGACCTCAAAGTCTCTGACTACGTGGTCTACCAGTGGGACAAAGACGGCAAATACCACCAGCTGGAACAGCAGAAGTGAGATGAGCTGCTCGCTTGAACGGCGCTTTGCGTCCGTTCAGGCGGGAATGAGTCTGCACAACCTGCCTTTTTTCCAGGAGCTGCGTAAACCGCACCACCCAGGTTAATACCTGTCAGTTAAGCGAACGCTGTTTTAAATGCAGCAAAAAACCTGTGGGAGCCTGGCTTGCCAGCGATGCAGGCGATGCGGTCTTTGTGTTGAACCGCGCCGATACCATCGCGGGCAAGCCCGCTCCCACAGGTGATACGCGTTAACGGGCCGGCATCAACCATCCAGGCCGCTTTTTGGCGGTGTGGCGGGCGCGAGTTTGCGCAATCGCTCAACTGCGTGAGATTGCGTTATGGACGGTATTTTCCTGCAGCAACTGCTGAACGGCCTGACCCTCGGGTCTGTCTACGGCCTGATCGCCATCGGCTACACAATGGTCTACGGCATCATCGGCATGATCAACTTCGCCCACGGCGAGGTGTACATGATTTCCGCTTACCTCGCGGCAATCAGTCTGGCTCTGCTGGCGTACTTCGGTATCGAATCCTTCCCATTACTGATGTTGGGCACCCTGATCTTCACCGTGGTGGTCACCGGCGTGTATGGCTGGGTGATCGAACGCGTGGCCTACAAACCGCTGCGCAACTCGACCCGGCTGGCGCCGCTGATCAGCGCCATCGGCATTTCGCTGATTCTGCAAAACTACGTGCAAATCGCCCAAGGCTCGCGCCAACAAGGCGTACCGACGCTGCTGAGCGGTGCCTGGCGCGTCGATATCGGCACCGGCTTTGTGCAACTCACCTACACCAAGGTCTTCATCCTGATCGCCGCGTTTGTCGGCATGGGTTTGCTGACCTATATCATCAAGTACACCAAGCTGGGCCGCATGTGCCGGGCCACGCAACAAGACCGCAAAATGGCCTCGATTCTGGGGATCAACACCGACCGGGTCATTTCCTACGTGTTCGTCATCGGCGCCGCCATGGCTGCGCTGGCCGGTGTGCTGATCACCATGAACTACGGCACGTTCGACTTTTATGCAGGCTTCATCATTGGCATCAAAGCGTTTACCGCTGCGGTACTCGGCGGGATCGGATCACTGCCCGGCGCCATGCTCGGGGGGATCATCCTGGGGGTATCCGAGTCACTGTTTGCCGGGTTGATTAACTCGGACTACAAGGACGTGTTCAGCTTCTCACTGCTGGTGGTGATTCTGATTTTCCGTCCCCAAGGCCTGCTGGGTCGTCCTCTCGTGGCGAAGGTGTAAGTATGTCTGCAGCCATTAATAAACCGATTGATATCAAAAAGAGCGTCGTCGATTCGATCCTTGCCGGGTTGATCTCACTGATTGTGTTCGGGCCGATCGTGGGGGTCGTGCTCGATGGCTACAGCTTTAACCTGCAACCGGCGCGCGTCGGCTGGCTGGTGGCAATTGTGATGGTCGGGCGCTTTGCCCTGAGCCTGTTCCTGCAAACCTCCCGCGGCCTGAAGATTCTTCACGGGTTTGAATCCACCGGTTCAGGTGTGCACGTGTTGCCACCCGATTACAAATCGCGGCTGCGCTGGATCATCCCGCTGCTCATCGTGATTGCCATCGTGTTCCCGTTCTTCGCCAATAAATACGTGCTGACCGTGGTGATTCTGGGGCTGATCTACGTGTTGCTGGGCCTTGGGCTGAACATCGTGGTGGGCCTGGCGGGGTTGCTCGACCTCGGTTACGTGGCGTTCTACGCCATTGGTGCCTACGGCCTGGCGCTGGGGTATCAGTACCTGGGGCTGGGTTTTTGGTCGGTGCTGCCGCTGGCGGCGATTGCGGCGGCGCTGGCGGGGTGCATTCTCGGGTTTCCGGTGCTGCGCATGCACGGCGACTACCTGGCCATCGTGACCCTGGGCTTTGGTGAAATCATCCGCCTGGTGCTCAACAACTGGCTGTCGTTTACCGGCGGGCCTAATGGCATGCCGGTGCCATCGCCAACCTTTATGGGCCTGGAGTTTGGTCGGGTGGCCAAAGAGGGCGGGGTGCCGTTTCACCAGTTCTTCGGGCTGGACTACAACCCCAACGTCAAATTCCTGTTTATCTACATCGTGCTGTTTTTGGTGGTGCTGCTGGTGCTTTACATCAAGCACCGCTTGACCCGCATGCCGATTGGCCGGGCGTGGGAAGCACTGCGCGAAGACGAAATCGCCTGCCGCGCCATGGGCCTGAACCACGTGCTGGTCAAGCTCTCGGCGTTCACCCTCGGGGCATCGACCGCAGGCTTGGCCGGGGTGTTTTTCGCCAGTTACCAAGGCTTCGTCAACCCGTCTTCGTTCACCTTCTTTGAGTCGGCGCTGATTCTCGCGATTGTGGTGCTCGGCGGCATGGGCTCAACGGTGGGCGTGGTGATTGCCGCGTTCGTCCTGACCGTGGCCCCGGAACTGTTGCGCAGCTTTGCCGAATACCGCGTGTTGCTGTTCGGCGTGTTGATGGTGCTGATGATGATCTGGCGCCCGCGTGGCCTGATCCGTATCAGCCGTGTCGGGGTAACACCGCGTAAAGGAGTGGCGCCATGAGCAAGCCTTTGATGGACAAAGACGTGGTGCTCTCGGTCGACAAACTGATGATGCACTTTGGTGGGATCAAAGCCCTGAGTGACGTCAGCCTCAAGGTCAAACGTAACTCGATCTTTGCCTTGATCGGCCCGAACGGCGCGGGCAAAACCACGGTGTTCAACTGCCTGACCGGGTTTTACAAAGCCACCGGCGGCAAGATCGAAATCACCGCCCGTGGCGCCCATACCAACGTGATCAAACTGTTGGGCGAGCCGTTCAAGCTCGGCGACTTTGTTTCACCGAAAACCTTTGCCAGCCGCCTGTTCTACAAAATGTTCGGCGGCACCCATTTGGTTAACCGCGCAGGGCTGGCCCGTACCTTCCAGAACATTCGCCTGTTCAAGGAAATGTCCGTGCTGGAAAACCTGCTGGTGGCGCAGCACATGTGGGTCAACCGCAACCTGCTGGCGGGCATCCTCAACACCAAGGGTTATCGCAAATCCGAAAGCGATGCCCTCGACCATGCGTTCTACTGGCTGGAAGTGGTTGATCTGGTCGACTGCGCCAACCGGCTGGCCGGTGAATTGTCGTACGGTCAGCAGCGGCGCCTGGAAATCGCCCGGGCCATGTGCACGCGGCCGCAAATCATTTGCCTCGATGAGCCCGCTGCCGGGCTCAACCCCCAGGAAACCGAAGCCTTGAGCGCGATGATTCGCCTATTGCGCGATGAACACGACCTGACGGTGGTGCTGATTGAACACGACATGGGCATGGTCATGAGCATTTCCGATCACATCGTGGTGCTCGACCACGGCAACGTGATCGCCGAGGGCGGGCCGGAAGCGATCCGCAACGACCCCAAAGTGATTGCCGCCTATCTGGGTGCTGACGAAGAGGAGCTGATATGACGAGCACGATCCTCGAACTCAAGGAACTGGATGTGCATTACGGGCCGATTCAGGCCCTGAAAAAAGTCTCGCTGCACATTGAAGAGGGCGAAACCGTGAGCCTGATCGGCTCCAACGGCGCGGGCAAGTCGACGCTGCTGATGTCGATCTTTGGTCAACCCCGCGCCAGTGGCGGGCAGATTCTGTACCGGGGCGTGGACATCACCCAGAAGTCCTCGCACTACATCGCCTCCAACGGCATTGCCCAATCACCGGAAGGGCGGCGCGTGTTTCCGGACATGACCGTGGAAGAAAACCTGTTGATGGGCACCATCCCCATTGGCGACAAGCACGCCAGCGAAGACATGCAGCGCATGTTCGAGCTGTTTCCACGGCTCAAGGAGCGGCGCACCCAGCGGGCCATGACCATGTCGGGTGGCGAGCAGCAAATGCTCGCCATCGCCCGGGCGTTGATGAGCCGACCCAAGCTGCTGTTGCTGGATGAACCCAGCCTGGGGCTGGCGCCGATTGTGGTGAAACAGATCTTTGCCACCCTGCGTGAACTGGCCAAGACCGGCATGACCATCTTTCTGGTGGAGCAAAACGCCAACCACGCCCTGCGTTTGTCCGACCGCGCCTACGTGATGGTCAACGGCGAAATCCGCCTGACCGGCACCGGCAAGGACCTGCTGAGCAACGAAGAAGTGCGCAACGCTTATCTGGGCGGGCATTAAGCAACCCTACCTCACTGTAGGAGCGAGCTTGTCTCGCGATCTTTTGATCTTTTAAAAGATCGCGAGGCAAGCTCGCTCCTACAGGGTTGCCGCAAATTGTGGAAAACAATATTGCAACCCTACTAAAGCGCGACATATAGACGCGATAAATCCCTGTTTTGTCATCATTTTGACTTGTCCCCGTTTGCTGTGGAGGCGGCTGTGGGTAACGTGGGAGTAGTTGGCTGAAGCCCACGTTATACAAGGCTTTCAGCGCTGTGGTTGTTTTTTGATCAGCGCTTTTTGCTGGATGTGCTGCGTGATTTGTCAACAGGTTTATTGGCATATGCGGGGTTTTAAAATGCAGTCACCAACCTGTGGATAAGTCTGTGATTAAACTCTGGAAAGAACGCGGCAGACGGCGTAATGACTGGCTTGTGGCTATCGTTGTGCTGTAACGGTTCTGCACTCTTTTGGGGCGTTTGCATGCCGGGTGTGCGCAGGTCAAGTTAAAAACACTTCAAGCTGCGCTACAGGCCTTGTGCACAAAGGCTTTTGCGCCATTCGAGTTGCCCCCAAAGACTGTGGGCGGGCCTGTGGATAAGATGAGTGTAAACAGCTCCAGCCCATACAGACCGTGGCCTGCAAAGGTTTGGTTGTTTTTTGTACAAATTCTTGGCCTTGCTGCTGACTCTTGAGCCGGGCATTCTGCTGTGGATCTTATTTCAACGGCGGCCCAAGCCCGCCAGCCAAGGAGAACACGATGACTTCCACGTTGTTTATTACCGGCGCTACCTCCGGATTTGGTGAGGCGTGTGCGCGCAAATTTGCCCAAGCCGGCTGGAAGCTGGTCCTGACTGGCCGCCGCGAAGAGCGCCTGAACGCGCTGTGCGAAGAACTGTCTCAGCACACCGAAGTGCATGGCCTGGTGGTGGACGTGCGTGATCGTGCCGCCATGGAGCACGCCATTGCCAACCTGCCGCCTTCGTTCAGCAAGCTGCGTGGACTTATCAACAACGCTGGTCTGGCCCTGGGCACAGACCCGGCGCCCAAGTGCGACCTCGACGATTGGGAAACCATGGTCGACACCAACATCAAGGGCCTGATCTACACCACCCGCCTGCTGCTGCCGCGCCTGATCGCCTACGGCCGGGGTGCCGGTATCGTCAACCTGGGCTCGGTGGCGGGCAGCTACCCGTACCCGGGCAGCCACGTGTACGGCGGCACCAAAGCGTTCGTGAAACAGTTCTCGCTGAACCTGCGCTGCGATTTGCAGGGCACCGGCGTTCGCGTCAGCAACGTTGAACCAGGCTTGTGTGAAAGTGAGTTCTCGCTGGTGCGTTTTGCCGGTGACCAGGCGCGTTACGACGCCACCTACCAAGGGGCTGAGCCGATCCAGCCGCAAGACATTGCCGAGACGATTTTCTGGGTACTCAACACCCCGGCGCACATCAATATCAACCGTCTGGAACTGATGCCGGTCACCCAGTCGTGGAGCGGTTTTGCCATCGAACGCCGCGCCAAGGAGTAAACTGGCGCCTGCCAGCCTACCCGCGACCTCTCAAAGAGGTCGCATTCAACCGGGCTGAAAGGAGTTTGTGTGAGTAACCGTGGTGAGCAGCAACTGCTCAAACAATCAACCGTTCTAATGTTCGCGGTGGCCATTGCCGGCATCGTGACCGGCTTCGTTTCGGGGTCGCAATCCATCTTGTTCGATGGCTTTTTCTCGCTGATCGCGACCTTCATCAAAGTGCTGATGCTGATAACCGCGCAGCTGATCGCCAAAGAAAGTAACCAGCGTTTCCAGTTCGGCTTCTGGCACCTTGAACCCATGGTGCTGCTGATCGAAGGCAGCTTTTTGCTGTTGATCGCGATCTACGCCTTTCTCAATGGCGTGTTCGGCATCATCAATGGCGGGCGTGATATCGAGCTGGGGCTTGTAATCGTCTATGCGGCGGTATTTACCGTCGTCGAATTCGGCTACTACTTCTGGATTCGCCATAAAAACCGCACCCTCAAATCAACCTTGATCCAGTTCGATAACATCAGTTGGCTGGTCGACGCCATGTTGTCGGCGGGGCTGTTGATAAGTTTCGTCACCGCTTTGGTGCTCAAGCAGCAAGGTTATGCACAGTGGGCGGCGTACGTGGACCCGGCGATCTTGATCTTGCTGGCGCTCAGCATGCTCGCACCGGCGTTCAAAATCCTCCGGCCTGCCTTGCGCGACGTACTGGGCATCGCCCCGGACGCGCTGGATGACAACGTGCGTGATGTGCTCGAAGCCGTCTCGGCGCGGCATGGTTTTGAAGGCTACAAAACCTATGTGCAAAAGCACGGGCGGGCGCGTTTTATCGAGATCCACATTGTGTTGCCGGCGGGTTATCCACTGGCCGGTGTGCAGACCCTGGATGCGCTGCGTGAAGAAATCTCGGGCATGCTGGGCACGGCTGACAGTGCACGCTGGCTGACCATCAGCTTTACCGGGGATCGCAAGTGGATTGCGTAACCTGGGTTTGATGATCTTTTAATGTGGGAGCGGGCTTGCTCGCGATGAAATCAGCGTGGTCTGTCTGACAAACCGCGTCGTTCGCAT
>NZ_JASCPQ010000103.1:0-18118 GCF_029959305.1 Pseudomonas sp. PS01297 | reverse complement strand
TGGGAGCGGGCTTGCTCGCGATACGGATAACGCTGCTTTGCAGAAAGAATGAGTCGTCTGCATCGCGAGCAAGCCCGCTCCCACATGCGTGACAACAAAACGCCCTGCCATCTTCGGATCGCAGGGCGTTTTGCTATCTGCCACACTCCGCAGATACTTTTTACGTATTGCGGAGATAACGGACATGTCCCTACGCCCCTTCATCGCCAGCCTGCTCATGGTCTTCAGCATGAGCGCACTGGCCGATACCAAAGTCATTACCTTACAAAACCGCACAAGCGCCGATCTACTGCCGATTGCGCAGAACTTTATCGGTAAAAACGGGAAAGTCAGCGCCTATGGCAACCAACTGATTGTCGAAGCAGCCCCCTCGAAAATTCAAAACCTGGAAAACCTGCTGGCGCAACTCGACACACCCGCCAAGCGCTTGTTAATTAGCGTCGATACCCGCGACAACAGCCTGCCCGAATCCAGTTCAGACACCCGCGTGATCAGCACCGCCAGCCGTGAAGGCGGCATTCAGCAAATCGAGGCCACTGAAGGTGTCCCCGCACAAATTCAGATCGGCCAGAGCGTGCCCCTCACCAGCACCCAGACAGACGCCTATGGCCGACTGCTCACTCAGACCGAATACCGCGATGTCACCCAAGGATTTTTCGTCACCGCCACCGTCACAGGTGAAACGGTACACCTCGCGATTAGTACGCACCTGGACACCATGAGTCAGGAACGCCCCGATGTAGTGAACATGCAAAATGCCAACACACAGATCAGCGGACCCCTCGGCCAGTGGATCATCGTGGCAGGCAGCAGCAACCAGAGCCAGACCGAAAATAACGCTACAACCCTTACCTACTCTACTCAAGGGCGCAACGACATGACGGTACGGGTCAAAGTCAACACTCTCGACCAAAGGACCCAAAACTGACTGATGGGTCGTATTAGACTAAATATGTAGTGCTGCAAAAAAAGCACTACAAAGTGTTTGACGACACAAAAATGCAAAGGCATGATGGCCCCGCTCCCGCCAATCAGAGCCCCGGAAAAGGGCCCTGGATGCCTCTTGGCGAGCAGCCATTCACGCACTTACACAAACAAAATTGCTGTGTGCTGGTGGAGCAAAATTTTTCAACCCAGACCTATGCGACGAGGTTTATCTCCATGGCACTGACACGCGAACAGCAAATTGCAGCCCTTGAAAAAGACTGGGCCGAAAACCCACGCTGGAAAGGCGTGAAACGCGATTATTCCGCTGCTGACGTGGTCCGCCTGCGTGGTTCGGTTCAACCCGAGCACACCTTTGCAAAATTGGGCGCTGACAAGCTGTGGAAACTGGTGACACAGGGCGCACACCCGTCCTTCCGTCCTGAGAAAGATTTCGTCAACTGCATGGGCGCCCTGACCGGGGGCCAGGCAGTTCAACAGGTTAAAGCCGGCATCCAGGCTATCTACCTGTCGGGTTGGCAAGTGGCAGCAGACAACAACTCTGCTGAATCCATGTACCCCGATCAGTCGCTGTACCCGGTGGACTCCGTACCAACCGTGGTCAAGCGCATCAACAACTCGTTCCGTCGTGCCGACCAGATCCAGTGGAAAGCCGGCAAGAACCCGGGTGACGCAGGCTACATCGACTACTTCGCTCCTATCGTGGCGGACGCTGAAGCCGGTTTCGGCGGCGTACTGAACGCTTACGAGCTGATGAAGAACATGATCGAAGCAGGCGCCGCCGGCGTTCACTTCGAAGACCAACTGGCCTCGGTAAAAAAATGCGGCCACATGGGCGGCAAAGTACTGGTACCTACCCAGGAAGCCGTACAAAAGCTGACTGCAGCGCGTCTGGCTGCTGACGTGGCAGGTACACCGACCATTATCCTGGCCCGTACCGACGCTAACGCCGCTGACCTGCTGACGTCTGACTGCGATCCGTACGACCAGCCATTCGTAACGGGCGAGCGCACCAAAGAAGGCTTCTACAAAGTCCGTGCAGGCCTGGACCAAGCCATCGCCCGCGGCCTGGCCTACGCTCCTTACGCTGATCTGATCTGGTGTGAAACCGCCAAACCGGACCTGGAAGAAGCACGCCGCTTTGCCGAAGCGATCAAAAAGGAATACCCGGACCAACTGCTGTCGTATAACTGCTCGCCTTCCTTCAACTGGAAGAAAAACCTGGACGACGCGACCATCGCCAAGTTCCAGCGCGAGCTGTCGGCCATGGGCTACAAGCACCAGTTCATCACCCTGGCCGGCATTCACAACATGTGGCACAGCATGTTCAACCTGGCGCACGACTACGCCCGCAACGACATGACCGCCTACGTGAAACTGCAAGAGCAGGAATTCGCTGACGCAGAAAAAGGCTACACCTTCGTGGCGCACCAACAAGAAGTGGGCACCGGCTACTTCGACGACATGACCACCGTTATTCAAGGTGGCTCTTCATCGGTAACCGCCCTGACCGGCTCGACCGAAGAAGAACAGTTCCACTGATAGCTGCTCCTCAGTGATTGGCGCCCCGACTGGTTCGGGGCGTTTTTTTGTGTGCCCGAACAACCCTGTAGGAGGGAGCTTGTCTCGCGATCCTTTGATCTTTTAAAGATCACAAGGCAAGCTCGCCCCTACAGAGGGGTGAGCATTCACGAAAACCCTGACCCAGATCCATAAACTGAAACGTGAAGCAGGTTACAAAGCCAAGTTCAAAACTTGCCAAGTGCGTCTATATAAGCCAAGTTCAATGGATTAACCGTACTGCGTCACAACATCGCAGCACTTAAACGATATTAATTATCATTTAGAGTTGCTTTTGTTGATTACCTGCGCCGTAAAACATAATCCTTGAAACACGCTGTAATCCACGGAACACAAGGCCTGCACAGACTTTAAGGAGTGCTATACCACTAAAGGATTGAATTAATTCATCTTAGAAAATTTACTTGCTGGGTGTTTAGCCATAAAATCCCGGCAATCAATAGCGCTGCGACATATCGTCACTGCTTTATTACCTTTTTAAGCTCAGAGACCTTTGCTCTCTGTTAAGGATTTCCAGCATGCCCGAAGCGACAGGACTCATAGCCCACAACTGGGGCTTTGCCATTTTCCTTCTCGGCGTTGTCGGCCTCTGCGCCTTCATGCTCGGCGTCTCCAGCCTCCTTGGGTCAAAAGCCTGGGGCCGCAGCAAAAACGAACCGTTCGAGTCCGGCATGCTGCCTACCGGTGGCGCCCGCTTGCGGCTCTCTGCAAAATTCTATCTGGTCGCGATGCTGTTCGTGATCTTCGATATCGAAGCCCTCTTTCTCTTTGCATGGTCTGTGTCTGTTCGCGAAAGCGGCTGGACCGGATTCGTCGAAGCTCTCGTTTTCATAGCAATTCTGTTGGCAGGCCTTGTCTACCTATTTCGGGTGGGTGCTCTTGATTGGGCACCGGAAGCTCGTCGTAAGCGGCAGGCCAAGCTGAAACAATGAGGCTTTGGCAATGCAATACGAACTCACCAGGATCGACCCGGATGCTCCTAACGAGCAATACCCGATCGGCAATCGGGAAACCGTTGCCGATCCGTTAGAAGATCAAGTCCACAAAAACATTTTCATGGGCAAGCTGGAAGACGTGCTGAACGGCACGGTCAACTGGGGGCGTAAAAACTCCTTGTGGCCGTACAACTTCGGCCTGTCGTGCTGCTACGTGGAAATGACCACCGCCTTCACGGCGCCCCACGACATCGCACGCTTTGGCGCCGAAGTGATCCGGGCATCGCCGCGTCAGGCGGATTTCATGGTTATTGCCGGTACCTGCTTCATCAAGATGGCGCCGATCATTCAGCGTCTCTATGAGCAAATGCTTGAGCCTAAGTGGGTTATCTCCATGGGTTCTTGCGCCAACTCCGGTGGCATGTACGACATCTACTCCGTGGTTCAAGGGGTCGACAAGTTCCTGCCCGTGGACGTTTACGTGCCAGGCTGCCCACCCCGCCCAGAGGCTTTTCTGCAAGGCTTGATGCTCTTGCAAGAGTCGATTGGCCAGGAGCGTCGCCCACTTTCCTGGGTTGTCGGCGAACAAGGCGTGTACCGCGCCGAGATGCCGTCCCAAAAGGAACAGCGCCGCGAACAGCGTATTCAGGTCACTAACCTGCGCAGCCCCGACGAAGTCTGATCCAGCGCCGCTTCTATAAATAGAACGAAACACTGGCTTCATTCTTTACGTTGAACGAAAGCGATAAAAAAACCATGACTACAGGCTCCGCTCTGTACATCCCGCCTTACAAGGCTGACGACCAGGATGTGGTTGTCGAACTCAATACCCGTTTTGGCCCTGAAGCGTTCACCGCACAGGCCACACGCACCGGCATGCCGGTGCTTTGGGTTACCCGCGCAAAACTGGTTGAAGTACTGACCTTCCTGCGCAACCTGCCAAAACCTTACGTCATGCTCTATGACTTGCACGGTGTGGACGAACGTCTGCGTACCAAGCGTCAGGGCTTGCCATCGGGTGCAGACTTCACGGTCTTCTACCACCTGATGTCGCTTGAGCGTAATAGTGACGTAATGCTTAAGGTTGCCTTGTCCGAGAGCGACCTCAGCCTGCCGACCATCACCGGTATCTGGCCAAACGCCAACTGGTATGAGCGTGAAGTCTGGGACATGTTCGGTATCGACTTCAAAGGCCACCCGCACCTGTCGCGCATCATGATGCCGCCGACCTGGGAAGGTCACCCGCTGCGCAAGGACTTCCCGGCGCGTGCGACCGAGTTTGATCCGTACAGCCTGACCCTGGCCAAGGTACAGCTGGAAGAAGAAGCCGCGCGCTTCCGTCCTGAAGACTGGGGCATGAAGCGGTCCGGCGAAAACGAGGACTACATGTTCCTCAACCTGGGCCCGAACCACCCTTCGGCTCACGGTGCCTTCCGCATCATTCTGCAACTGGACGGCGAAGAGATCGTCGACTGCGTGCCAGACATTGGCTACCACCACCGTGGTGCCGAGAAAATGGCCGAGCGCCAGTCCTGGCACAGTTTCATCCCGTACACCGACCGTATCGACTACCTCGGCGGCGTGATGAACAACCTGCCGTACGTGCTCTCGGTCGAGAAGCTCGCCGGGATCAAGGTGCCGGACCGGGTCGACACCATCCGCATCATGATGGCCGAGTTCTTCCGTATCACCAGCCACCTGCTGTTCCTGGGTACCTACATCCAGGACGTGGGCGCCATGACCCCGGTGTTCTTTACCTTCACCGACCGTCAGCGCGCTTACAAAGTGATCGAAGCCATCACCGGTTTCCGTCTGCACCCGGCCTGGTATCGCATCGGTGGCGTTGCCCACGACCTGCCAAATGGCTGGGAACGTCTGGTCAAGGAATTCGTCGAGTGGATGCCCAAGCGTCTGGACGAATACCAAAAAGCCGCATTGGACAACAGCATTCTGCGTGGCCGTACCATCGGCGTCGCCCAGTACAACACCAAAGAGGCCCTGGAATGGGGCGTCACCGGTGCTGGCCTGCGGTCCACCGGTTGCGACTTCGACGTACGTAAAGCGCGTCCGTACTCCGGCTACGAGAACTTCGAATTCGAAGTCCCGCTGGCAGCCAATGGCGATGCCTACGACCGCTGCATCGTGCGCGTCGAAGAAATGCGCCAGAGCCTGAAAATCATCGAGCAGTGCATGCGCAACATGCCAGCCGGCCCGTACAAGGCGGATCACCCGCTGACCACGCCGCCGCCTAAAGAGCGCACGCTGCAGCACATCGAGACCTTGATCACGCACTTCCTGCAAGTTTCGTGGGGCCCGGTCATGCCGGCCAACGAATCCTTCCAGATGATCGAAGCGACCAAGGGCATCAACAGTTACTACCTGACGAGCGATGGCGGCACCATGAGCTACCGCACCCGGATTCGCACCCCAAGCTTCGCCCATTTGCAGCAGATCCCTTCGGTGATCAAAGGCGAAATGGTCGCGGACTTGATTGCGTACCTGGGGAGTATCGATTTCGTTATGGCCGACGTGGACCGCTAAGCATGAACAGCACGCTTATCCAGACAGACCGTTTCGCCCTGAGCGAAACCGAGCGCTCGGCCATCGAGCACGAGATGCATCACTACGAAGATCCACGCGCAGCGTCGATCGAAGCCCTGAAGATCGTTCAGAAGGAACGCGGCTGGGTGCCGGATGGCGCGGTCTACGCCATCGGCGAACTGCTCGGCATTCCAGCCAGCGACGTTGAAGGCGTAGCGACGTTCTATAGCCAGATCTTCCGTCAGCCGGTGGGCCGCCACATCATTCGCGTGTGCGACAGCATGGTGTGCTACATCGGTGGCCACGAGTCCGTGGTTGGCGAAATCCAGAGCAAGCTGGGCATCGGCCTGGGCCAGACCACTCCGGACGGCCGCTTCACGCTGCTGCCGGTGTGCTGCCTGGGCAACTGCGACAAGGCGCCGGCGTTGATGATCGACGACGACACATTCGGTGACGTGCAGCCTGCTGGCGTCGCTACGTTGTTGGAGGGCTACCCATGACCCTGACTTCTTTCGGCCCTGCCAACCGCATTGCGCGTTCGGCAGAAACCCACCCGCTGACCTGGCGCCTGCGTGACGACGGCGAGCCTGTATGGCTCGACGAGTACCAGGCCAAAGACGGCTACGCGGCGGCGCGCAAGGCGTTCGCGGACATGGCGCAGGACGATATCGTCCAGACCGTGAAAGACGCGGGCCTCAAGGGTCGTGGTGGTGCGGGCTTCCCCACGGGCGTGAAGTGGGGGCTGATGCCTAAAGACGAATCCATGAACATCCGTTACCTGCTGTGTAACGCCGATGAAATGGAACCCAACACCTGGAAAGACCGCATGCTGATGGAGCAACTGCCCCATCTGCTGATCGAAGGCATGCTGATCAGTGCTCGCGCGCTTAAAACCTACCGTGGCTACATCTTCCTGCGCGGTGAATACACCACCGCCGCCGTGCACCTGCGTCGTGCGGTCGAAGAAGCCAAGGCAGCCGGCCTGCTGGGCAAGAACATCCTCGGTTCGGGCTTTGACTTCGAACTGTTCGTGCACACCGGCGCAGGGCGTTACATCTGCGGCGAAGAAACCGCACTGATCAACTCCCTCGAAGGCCGTCGCGCCAACCCGCGTTCCAAGCCGCCCTTCCCGGCCGCTGTGGGCGTATGGGGCAAGCCGACCTGCGTGAACAACGTAGAAACCCTGTGCAACGTACCGGCCATTATTGGCAACGGCGTTGACTGGTACAAATCCCTCGCCCGCGAAGGCAGCGAAGACCACGGCACCAAGCTGATGGGCTTCTCCGGCAAAGTGAAGAACCCTGGCCTGTGGGAACTGCCGTTCGGCATCACCGCACGCGAGCTGTTCGAAGACTACGCCGGTGGCATGCGCGACGGCTTCAAGCTCAAGTGCTGGCAGCCAGGCGGCGCCGGTACCGGCTTCCTGCTGCCAGAGCACCTGGACGCACAAATGTACGCCGGCGGCATCGGCAAAGTCGGTACCCGTATGGGTACGGGCCTGGCGATGGCGGTCGACGACAGCGTCAACATGGTCTCCCTGCTGCGCAACATGGAACAGTTCTTTGCCCGTGAATCGTGCGGTTTCTGCACCCCTTGCCGTGATGGTTTGCCATGGAGCGTCAAGCTCTTGATGGCCCTCGAGAAAGGCGAAGGTCAGCCCGGCGATATCGAGACCCTGCTGGGTCTGGTCGGTTTCCTCGGCCCAGGCAAAACCTTCTGTGCTCACGCACCGGGCGCCGTGGAGCCATTGGGCAGCGCGATCAAGTACTTCCGTCCAGAGTTCGAAGCCGGTATTGCGCAAGCAAAACCTGGCGCCGTACCGCTGGCTCGCCCGATTGTAATCGGCGCGTAACGCTTTGACTGAGGGTGGTCCGTACCACCCTTTGATCGTTCGATGACGCCGTAAAGGCTGTGTTGATTCGAACGCATAACAAGATTCCATTAGCCACGCCCGCTGACACCGGGCCAACGAAGAACTTTGAACCATGGCCACTATCCACGTAGACGGCAAAGAGCTCGAAGTCGATGGGGCAGACAACCTGTTACAGGCCTGTTTGTCGCTAGGACTCGATATTCCGTATTTCTGCTGGCACCCTGCCCTGGGCAGCGTCGGCGCCTGCCGCCAGTGCGCAGTCAAGCAGTACACCGACGAGAACGACACCCGTGGTCGTATCGTCATGTCCTGCATGACCCCGGCCACTGACGGAAGCTGGATTTCCATCGAAGACGAAGAAGCGAAAGTGTTTCGCGCCAGCGTCGTCGAATGGCTGATGACCAACCACCCGCACGACTGCCCTGTGTGCGAAGAAGGCGGTCACTGCCACCTGCAAGACATGACCGTGATGACCGGCCACAACGAGCGCCGTTATCGCTTCACCAAGCGCACCCACCAGAACCAGGAACTCGGCCCGTTCATCGCTCACGAGATGAACCGCTGCATCGCCTGCTATCGCTGCGTGCGCTACTACAAAGACTACGCAGGCGGTACCGACCTGGGTGTGTTCGGCGCTCACGACAACGTGTACTTCGGTCGCGTTGAAGACGGCGTGCTTGAAAGCGAGTTCTCCGGCAACCTTACCGAGGTCTGCCCGACCGGTGTGTTCACCGACAAGACTCACTCCGAGCGCTACAACCGTAAGTGGGACATGCAATTCGCGCCAAGCATCTGCCACGGTTGCTCCAGCGGCTGCAACATCAGCCCGGGCGAACGTTATGGCGAGCTGCGCCGCATCGAAAACCGTTTCAACGGTTCGGTGAACCAGTACTTCCTGTGTGACCGTGGCCGTTTCGGCTATGGCTACGTCAACCGCACCGACCGCCCACGTCAGCCGCTGCTGGCCGACGGCACCAAGCTGGGCCTGGACGCGGCGCTGGACAAAGCGGCCGAACTGCTGCGCGGTCGCAACATCGTCGGCATCGGTTCGCCACGTGCCAGCCTCGAAAGCAACTACGCGTTGCTTGAACTGGTCGGCGCCGAGCACTTCTACTCCGGCATCGAAGCCGCTGAGCTGGAGCGCATCCGTCTGGTGCTGCAAGTCTTGAAAGACAGCCCGTTGCCTGTGCCTAACCTGCGCGAGATCGAAGATCACGACGCCGTGTTCGTACTGGGTGAAGACCTGACCCAGACCGCCGCCCGTATGGCGCTGTCGCTGCGTCAATCGGTCAAGGGCAAAGCTGAAGACATGGCCGACGCCATGCGCGTTCAGCCTTGGCTCGACGCTGCGGTGAAAAACATCGGCCAGCACGCGCTGAACCCGCTGTTTATCGCCAGCCTGGCTGAAACCAAGCTCGATGACGTGGCTGAAGAGTGTGTACACGCCGCCCCGGAAGACCTGGCGCGCATCGGTTTCGCCGTGGCTCACGCCATCGACGCCAGTGCTCCGGCCGTACCGGGCCTGGACGCCGAAGCCCTTGAGCTGGCCCAGCGCATCGCTGATGCCCTGCTCGCGGCCAAACGCCCACTGATCGTAGCCGGTACTTCGCTGGGCTCCAAGGCCCTGATCGAAGCCGCAGGCAACATCGCCAAGGCCCTGCACCTGCGTGAGAAAGCCGGCTCCATCAGCTTGGTAGTGCCAGAGGCCAACAGCCTCGGCCTGGCCATGCTCGGCGGTGATTCGGTTGATGCGGCGCTGCAAGCCGTTATCGACGGCAAAGCCGATGCCATCGTGGTGCTGGAAAACGACCTGTTCACCCGTGTTGACGCGATCAAGGTCAATGCGGCACTGGACGCTGCCAAAGTCGTCATCGTTGCCGATCATCAAAAGACCGCGACCACAGACCGCGCTGACCTGGTTCTGCCAGCGGCCAGCTTCGCCGAAGGCGACGGTACCCTGGTCAGCCAGGAAGGCCGCGCCCAGCGCTTCTTCCAGGTCTACGAGCCGCGATACCTGGATTCGAGCATTTTGATCCACGAAGGCTGGCGCTGGCTGCATGCCCTGCGCAGCACCCTGCTAAACAAGCCGGTTGACTGGACTCTGCTCGACCACGTGACTCAAGCCACTGCTGCCAGCACCCCGGAGCTGGCCCAGATCGTTGATGCTGCGCCGTCCGCTGCGTTCCGTATCAAAGGTTTGAAACTGGCCCGTGAACCGCTACGTTACAGCGGCCGCACGGCCATGCGCGCCAACATCAGCGTGCACGAGCCACGTATTCCACAAGACCCGGACACCGCGTTCGCGTTCTCGATGGAAGGTTACTCGGGCTCGGTAGAACCGCGTAAACAAGTGCCATTCGCCTGGTCGCCGGGCTGGAACTCGCCACAAGCGTGGAACAAGTTCCAGGACGAAGTCGGTGGTCACATCCGCGCTGGCGACCCGGGCACCCGCCTGATCGAAAGCAAAGGTGATGCACTGAGCTGGTCTGCCAACATTCCGGGCGCGTTCAACCCGGCACGTGGCACCTGGCAAGTGGTGCCGTTCTATCACCTGCTGGGCAGCGAAGAGAATTCTTCGAAAGCCGCGCCAGTGCAAGAGCGTATCCCTGCTGCTTACGTGGCCCTGGCCAAGTCCGAAGCCGACCGTCTGGGTGTCAACGACGGCGCGCTGCTGAGCTTGAACGTGGCCGGCCTGACCCTGCGTCTGCCGCTGCGTATCAACGAAGAGCTGGGTGCAGGTCTGGTGGCATTGCCAGCCGGTCTGCCTGGTATTCCGCCGGCTATCTTTGGCCTTACCGTTGACGGTTTGCAGGAGGCAGCCCAATGAGCTGGTTTACGCCTGAAGTGATCGACGTGATCATCACGGTGGTGCAGGCCATCGTGATCCTGCTCGCCGTGGTGGTGTGCGGCGCGCTGCTGAGCTGGGTCGAGCGTCGTTTGCTCGCCCTCTGGCAAGACCGTTACGGTCCGAACCGCGTAGGCCCGTTCGGCGCGTTTCAGATCGCTGCCGACATGATCAAGATGTTCTTCAAGGAAGACTGGACCCCTCCGTTTGCCGACAAGATGATCTTCACCCTGGCACCGGTTGTGGCCATGAGCGCCTTGCTCATCGCCTTTGCGATTATCCCGATCACCCCGACCTGGGGCGTGGCGGATCTGAACATCGGTATCCTGTTCTTCTTCGCCATGGCCGGTCTGTCGGTGTACGCGGTGTTGTTCGCTGGCTGGTCCAGTAATAACAAGTTCGCCCTGCTCGGCAGCTTGCGTGCTTCGGCACAAACCGTGTCGTACGAAGTGTTCATGGGCCTGTCGCTGATGGGCATCGTGGTGCAGGTTGGTTCGTTCAACATGCGCGACATCGTTGAATACCAAGCGCAGAACCTGTGGTTCATCATTCCGCAGATCTTCGGTTTCCTGACCTTCTTCATCGCTGGCGTCGCTGTGACTCACCGTCACCCCTTCGACCAGCCAGAAGCAGAACAGGAACTGGCCGATGGTTACCACATTGAATACGCCGGCATGAAATGGGGCATGTTCTTCGTGGGTGAGTACATCGGGATCGTGTTGATCTCGGCGTTGCTGGTGACTTTGTTCTTCGGTGGCTGGCACGGGCCTTTCGGCATCCTGCCGCAGATCCCGTTTATCTGGTTCGCCCTGAAGACCGCGTTTTTCATCATGATCTTCATCCTGCTGCGCGCTTCTATTCCGCGTCCACGGTATGACCAAGTGATGGATTTCAGCTGGAAGTTCTGCCTGCCGCTGACCCTGATCAATTTGCTGGTAACCGCTGCAATCGTGTTGATGAACACGCCTGCAGTCGCGGTTCAGTGAGGATAGAGACCCATGTTCAAGTACCTGTTTGACATCGTGCATGGCACCTACACCCAGCTTCGCAGCTTGGTGATGGTGTTTGGCCATGCCTTCCGCAAGCGTGACACGCTGCAATACCCGGAAGAACCGGTCTATCTGCCACCGCGTTACCGTGGCCGAATCGTCCTGACCCGCGACCCGGACGGCGAAGAGCGTTGTGTAGCCTGTAACCTGTGCGCCGTAGCGTGCCCGGTGGGCTGCATCTCGCTGCAAAAAGCCGAAACCGAAGATGGCCGCTGGTACCCGGAGTTCTTCCGCATCAACTTCTCACGCTGCATTTTCTGCGGTCTGTGTGAGGAAGCCTGCCCGACCACCGCGATCCAGCTGACACCGGATTTCGAAATGGCCGAGTTCAAACGTCAGGATCTGGTCTACGAGAAGGAAGATCTGCTGATCTCCGGCCCGGGCAAGAACCCTGATTACAACTTCTATCGTGTTGCGGGTATGGCCGTAGAAGGCAAGCCGAAAGGCGCTGCCCAGAACGAAGCCGAGCCGATCAACGTGAAGAGCTTGCTGCCTTAAGGAAGAACGATGGAATTCGCTTTCTATTTCGCATCGGGTGTCGCTGTCGTGTCCACGCTACGCGTGATCACCAACACCAACCCTGTGCACGCCCTGCTCTACCTGATTATTTCGCTGATTGCCGTGGCGATGACCTTTTTCAGCCTCGGCGCACCGTTTGCCGGTGTGCTCGAAGTGATCGCCTACGCCGGTGCCATCATGGTGCTGTTTGTGTTCGTGGTGATGATGCTCAACCAGGGCCCGGCCTCGGTGACGCAAGAACGCCACTGGCTCAAGCCCGGCATATGGGTTGGCCCGAGCATTCTGTCGGCCTTGCTGCTGGCTGAACTGCTGTATGTGCTGTTCGCTCACCAGAGCGGCGCGGCTATCGGTCAAACCACCATTGATGCAAAAGCCGTGGGCATCAGCCTGTTCGGCCCGTATCTGCTGGTGGTCGAACTCGCCTCGATGCTGCTGCTGGCTGCAGCGGTGACGGCGTTCCACTTGGGCCGCACTGAGGCGAAGGAGCAATAAGATGCCTGGAATACCTTTGGAACACGGGCTTGCGGTAGCAGGCGTACTGTTCTGCCTCGGTCTGGTTGGACTGATGGTTCGCCGTAACATTCTCTTCGTATTGATGAGTCTGGAAATCATGATGAACGCCGCTGCACTGGCGTTCATTGTTGCCGGTGCACGTTGGGCGCAGCCGGATGGACAAGTGATGTTCATCCTGGTGATCACCCTGGCAGCTGCCGAGGCCAGTATTGGCCTGGCGATCTTGCTGCAACTGTATCGCCGCTTCCACACGCTTGATATCGATGCTGCCAGTGAGATGCGCGGATGAACCTTCTCTTTCTGACTTTCGTATTCCCCCTGATCGGCTTTTTGCTGCTGTCGTTCTCCCGTGGACGCTTCAGCGAAAACCTCTCGGCACTGATCGGCGTCGGTTCCATTGGCCTGTCGGCCATTGTTGCCGCGTACGTGATCTGGCAATTCAACGTTGCGCCACCCGAAGGCGGCCACTACAGCCAAGTGCTGTGGCAGTGGATGTCGGTAGGCGACTTCAAGCCTAGCTTCACCCTGTACCTCGACGGCCTGGCAGTGACCATGCTCGGCGTCGTTGTCGGCGTGGGCTTCCTGATCCACGTGTTTGCCTCCTGGTACATGCGCGGTGAAGACGGCTACTCGCGCTTCTTCTCCTACACCAACCTGTTTATCGCCAGCATGCTGTTCCTGATCCTGGCCGATAACCTGTTGTTCGTGTACTTCGGTTGGGAAGGCGTGGGCCTGTGCTCTTACCTGTTGATCGGTTTCTACTACAGCAACCGCAACAACGGTAACGCCGCACTCAAAGCCTTTATCGTGACCCGTATCGGTGACGTGTTCCTGGCCATCGGCCTGTTCATCCTGTTCCAACAGTTGGGCACGCTGAACATTCAGGAACTGCTGGTGCTGGCGCCGCAGAAATTCCAGGCCGGTGACTTCTGGATCGTTCTGGCGACCCTGATGCTGCTGGGTGGTGCGGTCGGTAAATCGGCACAACTGCCCCTGCAAACCTGGTTGGCAGACGCGATGGCGGGCCCGACACCGGTTTCGGCACTGATCCACGCCGCAACCATGGTAACCGCCGGTGTTTACCTGATCGCGCGGACCCACGGTCTGTTCACCCTGGCCCCTGAAGTGCTGCACCTGGTCGGTATCGTCGGCGGTGTGACACTGGTGCTGGCAGGTTTCGCAGCGCTGGTTCAAACCGACATCAAACGTATCCTCGCCTATTCGACCATGAGCCAGATCGGCTACATGTTCCTGGCGCTGGGCGTTGGCGCCTGGGACGGGGCTATTTTCCACCTGATGACCCACGCCTTCTTCAAGGCCCTGCTGTTCCTTGCATCGGGTGCGGTGATTGTTGCCTGCCACCACGAACAGAACATCTTCAAGATGGGCGGCCTGTGGAAAAAACTGCCACTGGCTTACGCCAGCTTCATCGTCGGCGGCGCGGCCTTGTCGGCCTTGCCATTGCTGACAGCAGGCTTCTACTCCAAGGACGAAATTCTTTGGGAAGCCTTCGCCAGCGGTCACAGCGGTCTGCTGTATGCCGGTCTGGCGGGTGCGTTCATGACCTCGCTGTACACCTTCCGTCTGATCTTCGTCACCTTCCACGGTGAAGCCAAGACTGAAGCCCACGCAGGCCATGGCGTTACCTACTGGCTGCCACTGAGCATCCTGATCGTGCTGTCGACCTTCATCGGCGCCCTGATCACGCCTCCGTTGGCTGGCGTACTGCCACAAAGCGTTGGCCATGCAGGCGGCGAAGCCAAGCACAGCCTGGAAATCGCCTCGGGTGCTATCGCCCTGGCCGGTATCCTGCTCGCGGCACTGCTGTACCTGGGCAAACGTCGTTTCGTTACCGCTGTTGCCAATAGCGGCATCGGTCGCTTCCTCTCGGCCTGGTGGTTCGCTGCCTGGGGCTTCGACTGGCTGTACGACAAACTGTTCGTCAAACCGTACCTGTTGATCTGCCGCGTGCTGCGCAAAGATCCGCTGGACCAGACCATTGGTTTGATCCCGCAGATGGCCAAGGCCGGGCATAACGCCCTGAGCCGCAGCGAAACCGGTCAACTGCGTTGGTACGCTGCTTCCATGGCCGCCGGTGCTGTACTGGTCATGGGCGCCATCGTACTGGTAGCGGTCTGATATGAACCTTCGACATTGCGAAAGGAATTGAGCCCGTCATGATTCTGCCTTGGCTAATCCTGATCCCCTTTATCGGCGGCCTGCTGTGCTGGCTGGGTGAGCGCTTCGGCCCTACCCTGCCACGCTGGATTGCGTTGCTGACCATGTCCCTCGAACTTGCCCTTGGCCTTTGGCTGTGGGCGCACGGGGACTACCATCTGGCACCGAACCCGGGCGCTGCCCCGGCGTGGGCGCTTGAGTTCCAGCACACCTGGATCGAGCGCTTCGGCATCAGCGTGCACCTGGCGCTGGACGGCCTGTCGCTGCTGATGATCCTGCTGACCGGCCTGTTGGGCGTGTTGTCGGTACTGTGTTCCTGGAAAGAAATTCAGCGTCACGTGGGCTTCTTCCACCTGAACCTGATGTGGATCCTGGGCGGCGTGGTGGGCGTGTTCCTCGCCATCGACCTGTTCATGTTCTTCTTCTTCTGGGAAATGATGCTGGTGCCGATGTACTTCCTCATCGCGCTCTGGGGTCACAGCTCGTCCGACGGCAAAAAAACCCGTATCTACGCCGCGACCAAGTTCTTCATCTTCACTCAGGCTTCCGGCCTGATCATGTTGGTGGCGATCCTGGGTCTGGTGTTGGTCAACTACAACGACACTGGCGTGCTGACCTTCAGCTATGCCGAGTTGCTAAAGACCAAGATGTCGCTCACCACCGAGTACATCCTGATGCTGGGCTTCTTCATTGCCTTTGCCGTGAAGCTGCCGGTGGTACCGTTCCACTCCTGGCTGCCTGATGCTCACGCTCAGGCACCTACTGCAGGTTCAGTCGACCTGGCCGGTATCCTGCTGAAAACTGCGGCCTATGGTCTGCTGCGTTTCGCCTTGCCGCTGTTCCCGAATGCTTCAGCCGAGTTTGCGCCGATCGCCATGACCCTGGGTCTGATCGGGATTTTCTACGGTGCTTTCCTGGCCTTCGCCCAAACCGACATCAAGCGTCTGATCGCCTTCTCCAGCGTTTCGCACATGGGCTTCGTCCTGATCGGTATCTACTCCGGTAGCTTGCTGGCCTTGCAAGGTGCGGTGATCCAGATGCTGGCGCACGGTGTTTCGGCAGCGGCGCTGTTTATCCTCAGCGGCCAACTGTACGAACGCCTGCACACCCGTGACATGCGTGAAATGGGCGGCTTGTGGTCGAAAATTGCTTACCTGCCGGCCATCAGCCTGTTCTTCGCCGCAGCGTCGCTGGGCTTGCCGGGTACCGGCAACTTCGTCGGTGAGTTCCTGATTCTGATGGGCTCGTTCGCCAGTTTCCCTTGGGTCACGGCGATTGCAACAACCGGTCTGGTGTTTGGTTCGGTCTACTCGCTGATCATGATTCACCGCGCCTACTTCGGCCCGTCCAAGTCTGACGCGGTACTGGCCGGCATGGATGCACGTGAACTGATCATGGTGCTCGGTCTGGCGGTTCTGCTGATTTTCATCGGCGTGTACCCGCAACCGTTCCTCGATACCTCTGCTGCGACCATGCATGGCGTGCAGCAATGGCTCGGCACCGCCTTCACTCAACTCGCTTCGGCCCGGTAAGAGCGCTATGGAATTCACGATCCAACACTTTATCGCGCTTGCTCCACTGCTGATTACCAGCCTCACCGTTGTGGTGGTGATGCTGGCAATCGCGTGGCGCCGCAACCACTCACAGACCTTCCTGCTTTCGGTGGCGGGTCTTAACCTGGCACTGCTGTCGATTTTCCCGGCATTAAAAGTGGCACCGCTGGCTGTCACCCCGCTGTTGATGATGGACAACTTTGCCTATCTGTACACCGGGCTGATCCTGGTCTCGACCCTAGCCTGCGTCACCCTCGCCCATGCTTACCTGGGCGAAGGCGGCACCGGCTACCCGGGCAACCGCGAAGAGCTTTACCTGCTGATCCTGCTGGCTGCGGCTGGCGGTATAGTGCTGGTGAGCGCGCAACACCTGGCGGGCTTGTTCATCGGCCTGGAGTTGCTCTCGGTTCCGGTCTACGGCCTGGTGGCTTACGCCTTCTTCAACAAGCGTTCGCTGGAAGCCGGTATCAAGTACATGGTGCTGTCGGCTGCAGGTTCTGCGTTCCTGCTGTTCGGTATGGCCCTGCTGTACGCCGAAGCCGGTAGCCTGAGCTTCAACGGTATCGGCCACGCCCTGGCATCGACTGGCGCGCCAAGCGCCATCGCACAGCTGGGTCTGGGCATGATGCTGGTGGGTCTGGCCTTTAAACTGTCGCTGGTACCGTTCCACCTCTGGACCCCAGACGTGTACGAAGGTGCTCCGGCGCCTGTGGCGGCTTTCCTGGCCACCGCTTCGAAAGTTGCCGTGTTTGCCGTCATCGTGCGTTTGTTCCAGATCTCCCCGGCCGCCACTACCGGTGTGATGAGCGACGTACTGACCGTGATCGCGATTGCTTCGATCCTGTTCGGTAACCTGCTGGCCCTGACCCAAAACAACCTCAAGCGTCTGCTGGGTTTCTCGTCCATCGCCCACTTTGGCTACCTGCTGATCGCCCTGATTGCGAGCAAAGGCATGGCCGTTGAAGCGATCGGCGTGTACCTGATCACCTACGTGCTCACCAGCCTCGGTGCGTTCGGCGTCATTACCATGATGTCGTCGCCGTACAAAGGCCGTGACGCAGACGCACTGTACGAGTACCGCGGCCTGTTCTGGCGCCGTCCTTACATGACCGCCGTACTGACCGTGATGATGCTGTCCTTGGCCGGTATCCCGCTGACCGCTGGCTTTATCGGCAAGTTCTACATCATTGCGACCGGCGTTGAAGCTCACCAATGGTGGCTGGTCGGTTCCCTGATCCTGGGTAGCGCCATTGGCGTGTTCTACTACCTGCGCGTGATGGTGACCCTGTACCTGGTCGAGCCAAAACTGCATCGCCACGATGCTCCGCTGAACTGGGAGCAGAAAGCAGGTGGCGTGATGCTGCTGGCGGTTTCGATTCTGGTATTCGTACTGGGTGTGTACCCACAACCGATGCTGGAACTGGTACAACACGCAACGCTGTACCTGCACGGTTAAGCGTTAAACGGTTGTCCCGATACCCCGTGAAGGCCCGGCCTTCACGGGGTATTTTTTTGATCCTGCCAGCCCCTGTAGGAGCGAGCTTGCCTCGCGATCTTTTAAAGATCAAAAGATCGCGAGGCAAGCT
>NZ_JASCPQ010000102.1:0-18297 GCF_029959305.1 Pseudomonas sp. PS01297 | reverse complement strand
GAGCTTGCCTCGCGATCTTTTCAACGATCAAAAGATCGCGAGGCAAGCTCGCTCCTACACGGGAATAAACGTTTTAGAAACCGCGATAACGCTTCAGGTGTTCGTTGATCTTCGCTGCCGGGACTTTCTGCAATTTACACAGCAGGTCGTGATCCAGCGCTTTCAGCCCGTACTGCTGGCGCAGTTGCTCGGCCAGGTAAGTCATCAGGTTGGCGGCCATTTCCGCATCGGCCATAGCCCGGTGAGCCTGCCCGGTGTGGGGCAAGTCGGCAAAGGCGGTCAGGGTACCCAGCTTGTGATTGGGTGCGGCCGGCATCAGCCGCCGGGCCAGCAACAGCGAACAGGCAAAGTTCTGCAAACGGGTGCGCTTGATGCGGCCCATTTCAAAGTCCCAGAACTTTTGGTCAAACGCCGCGTTGTGTGCCACCAGCGGGGTAATCCCCACGAACTCGTTGACCTCGTTCATCACCCGCTCGGCAGGCGGCGCGGTGCGCAGCATGGCGTTGCTGATGCCGGTCAGTTGCTCGATAAACCCCGGCACCCGCACGCCGGTGTTCATCAGGCTTTGGTAACGCTCGACGATGCGCCCCTGTTCAAGTATCACCACGGCAATTTCAGTGGCCCGGCACGAACTGCTCGGCGAAAGCCCGGTGGTTTCAAAGTCGATGACCGCAATGCGTTCCAAACCTGATCAATCCTGTCAAAAATGAGCGTTATTTAAGCAGCAAGTTGCCTTCAATCGGCACGTAGCGAGTGGCCGCGCGGATCAATGAGTTGGCGGTCAGGCCGGGCACGCCATAGGCCACGGTCTGGACCCCGTGCTTGTTGGCAATGCGCTCAAGCAGCAGGTCAAAGTCGCCGTCACCCGAGGCCAGCACCACTTCGTCGACATTGGCTGCCGAGTCCATGATGTCGATGGTAATGCCCACGTCCCAGTCGCCCTTGGCCGAGCCATCGCTGCGCTGAATATAAGGTTTGAGTTTTACCGTGAAGCCCAGGTTGCGCAGGATTTGCTGGAACTGCTGCTGTTTGCTGTCGCCCCGGTCAATGGCGTAGGCGTACGCCTCGACAATTTCACCGTGCTGGCTGATATCAGCCCACAGCGCCGCGTAGTTGAAATGGCAGCCATAGGCCTGGCGAACCGTGTAATAGAGGTTCTGCACATCCGCGAAGACCGCAATTTTTTTCACCGGCAAACCTCTTGAGGCCCAGGCAAGCGGGCAGGTAGGTAAAACACAAGGCCGCAGTATGCCAGCCTGCCGAGGGTTTGCGCGGATAAACCGCCCAGCGAGCCATTAGCCGCCGGGCGTTGGGGGATCAGACGAAGGAATCGTCGTCTGAATAGAAGCTGTCATCGTCGTTGAAACCGCCGCCATCAAAGCCGGACCGGTCATTGTTGGCGAACTGCTGGTTGTCATTGCCCCAGCCATTGCCGCCCGCCGATGTCGGCTCTTCGATGATTTCTTCAACCACTTGCGGCTGCTGCTGATGATGGCTGAACAAGCTGCTGATGCCCTGGGCGAGCATCACACCACCGGCCACACCGGCGGCAGTTTTCAAGGCACCACCGAGAAATCCGCTGCCCGCCGCGGGCGCTGCTGCCGCAGGTGCCGGCGCGTAGGCCGGCGCTGATGCAGGCGGTGCTGAAGATGGGCCGTCGCGCCAGCCGCCGGAGCTTGGCGGGGCACTGAATGACTGGCTCGGTGCGGGCGCCGGAGCTGGCTCACGGCTGCCGCCACCAAACAGGCTGGACAGAAAACTGCCGCCCGTAGCGGCCGGCGCAGGTGCAGCCGCCGCAGCGCGGGCTTGCTGCAACTCGGCTTGCAGTTGTTTGTTCTGTTGGTCGAGCTGCTTGATCGCCGCCTCTTGCACCAGAATCGCCTGGGTCATGAAATACGTCGCCAACGGCTGGCGTGCAATGTGCTCGTTGATCAGCGACTGCGCTTGCGCGTCTCGCGGGGCCGCCTCTCGTTCAGCCTGTTGCAACCGGGTAAATAGCCCGTCAATCAGGGTTTGCTCTTCGCTGTTCATGACGACCTCGTTCGATTGTCGAAAAATCTGCTAACCGCCCACTACAGTAGGCACTCAAAAGTTATGGGGACGTTACGAGAAGTTTCAATGAACCTTTACCCAGCTTTACATTTGCTAACCGTCGCGTGTCATCGGTTAAAGTGGCGGACTGTTTCCAGACTGCTGAAACCTGACAATGAATCCGCTTACCGTTCTTCGTGACTCTCTGTACTTCATCCAGCGCAACCTCGGCCAAGTCATCACCCTGTGCTTGCCCTTGGTGATTCTTGAAGCCGTGCTGCAATACGTTGTGGACGACGCGGTAGGCCCTAATGCATCACAGGGCTACGCGCTGATCGTCGGCCTGCTGGTCTACCCGTTGTACACCGGGGCGCTGATTGTGTTTCTCGATGCCCGCAGCCGGGGCGAAAGCCCGAGCAACCGCGACGTGCTGGCCCGGGCGCTCAGCCTGTGGCCCAAGTTCGCCCTGCTCGCCGCCATCAGCACGCTGCTGATTGTGCTGGGGCTGTCGATGTTCTTTATTCCTGGCATCTACCTCACCGTGGTTCTGGCGTTTTCCGAGTACAACCTGGTGCTGCGCGGCCAACCACCGCTGACGGCCATCAAGTCGAGCCTGATCATGAGCCGCGGCCATTTCTGGCGGATCTTCGTCTGCATTCTGGCGGTCATGGGGCCTTTACTCCTGCTCAAGCAACTGAGCTTTTCGCTGGTCCCTGAAGACACCAACGCGGTGGTGACGGTGGCGTTGGAAAGCTTCAACAGTTTTCTGCAGTTGTTCCTCTCGGTGGTTCTGTTCCGGCTCTTTATGTTGATAAGCGAAAAGTCCGACACATAACCAAGAAAAATTCCTATACCCAGAGCCTTGGGGGGCCGCGCTGCCGTCAGGTATGCTCGGCACCTCCTTCGCCCCTCATAAGCAGAGCCCATGCCACGTATACTGCGCCCCACTGTATTAGGTTTAGTGCTGACCTCAGCGGTTGTGGCTGGCCTGATTTACAGCGTTACGTGGCGCCCGGACGCTAAAGAGGTGCTGGCGGTCAGTTGCCCCGTCGCCGCTCCCACGCTGGTGGCCGGGCAAGCGATCAAGATCATGACCTGGAACGTCCAGTACCTGGCCGGCAAGCGCTATGTGTTCTGGTACAACCTGATCGACGGCAGCGGCCCGGATGACCGCCCTAACCGAGAAGACATGGCCTTCAGCCTGGATGAAGTGGCGCGGGTGATTCGCGATGAGCAGCCCGACCTGATCCTGCTGCAAGACCTCGACGAAGAAGCCAAGGCCAGCGACTATCAAAACCAGCTCGCCTTGTTGCAGGAACGCCTGGTCGACCTCTACCCGTGCAGCACCCAGGCGTTTACCTGGAAAGCCGACTTTGTTCCCGACCGGCATATTTTCGGCAGCGTCGGCCGCAAGATCGTCACCCTCAGCCGTTACCAGATCGAACACGCCGAGCGCCTGCAATTGCCGGTGGCCGAGAGCAACCTGATCAGCCGTCAATTCCAGCCCAAGCCCGCCATGCTGGTCAGCTACTTGCCGCTCAATGACGGTGGGCAACTGGTGGCCATCAACACGCAACTTGATGCTGCGACCCTCAACAACAGCAACCTCAAGCGCCAAATGCAAGCGGCGGCAGCGCTGGTCGACAAATATGAAAGCCAGGGCACACCCTGGGTGATTGGCGGCAACTTCAACCTGCTGCCCATCGGCCAGTTCCTGCGCCTGCCCGCCGAGCAGCGTCTGGGCTACTCGCCTGACAGCGAGCTGCATCTATTGTGGGAAAAGTACCCGATGCTCCCCAGCAACCCGGAAGCCACCGGCATCGACCGCGAGCAATGGCTGACCTTCTTCCCCAACAACCCCGCCGTCGGCGAGCCTGACCGCACCCTCGACTACCTGTTCTACAGCCCCAAACTGCAACGCGTTGAAGGCTATGTGCGCCAGGAGGACACCCAGGCTGTGTCAGATCACCTGCCGGTGGTCGGGCGGTTCTTGCTGCCGGCTGATTGAGCAAACACAACGAAAAAGGGGGGCGACCGTTACCGGTCACCCCCCTTTTTTTATTGCTCGCAGATGATCAGTTGCGGGCTGCCAGCGCGTCATTCACTGGCTGGTCTTTCTTCGCTTTGCCGCTGTCGGAAATGAAGATCACAGTGATCAGGATGCCAAACAGCGCAAGCCCGGCCAGCAGGTACAGACCGCTTTCGTAAGTGCCTGTCATTTCCTTGAGCGCACCAATGATGCCAGGGCCAAAGAAACCACCCAGGTTACCGACCGAGTTGATCAGGGCAATACCCGCCGCGGCACTGCTGCCACTCAGGTACAGCGCTGGCAGTGGCCAGAAAGGTCCCTTGGCGCCCATGATGCCAACCGTCGCCACACACATCGCGATGATGGCCAGGTTACTGCCGGTCAGCCAACCCGCCGTGCCCAGGCCACCGGCGATAAACAACAGGGAAATGATGACGAAGGCCGTGCGCTTCTGGAAACGGTCCGACAGGAAGCCGATGGTCACCATGCCGATGCATCCGACAACGTAAGGAATCGAGGTGATCCAGCCGATGTCCATGCCGCTGAAGCCTTGCTGCTTGATGATCTGTGGCAAGAACATCGACAGGCCAATGTTGGCAGCCGTCGCGCAGAAGTAAATCATGCACAGGGCAAGGATTGACGGGTTGCAGAACACTTTCCACAGGGACGACTTTCCGTCCAGCGCGACAGGGTGCGCCTTGGCATCTTTATCCAGCTCGGTCATCAACCACTGACGTTCTTCATCGCTCAGCCAGGCCGCTTGCTTTGGCGAATCCGGCAGGTATTTGAGGACCACGCCGAACAGCAGCACGCCCGGGATCCCTTCAATCAGGAAGAGCCACTGCCAGCCTTTGAGGCCCAGCGCGCCATCCAGTTGCAACAGCGCCGTCGAGACCGGAGCACCAATGGCCAGCGAGATCGGGATGGAGAGCATGAAAATCGAGATGATGCGTGCGCGGTAACGCACCGGGAACCAGTAGGTGAGGTACAGAATGACCGCAGGGAAGAAGCCCGCTTCAGCCACCCCCAGCAGGAAGCGCATGATCAGGAAGCTTTTTGGGCCCTGAACCAATGCCATGCAGGTGGCGATCAGCCCCCAGGTGAAGAGGATGCGGGCAATCCAGCGGCGTGCACCGACTTTCGCCATGAGCAGGTTGCTGGGTACTTCGAACAGGCAGTAACCGATGAAGAACAAGCCCGCGCCCCAGCCATAAACGGCAGCGCTCAGGCCAATGTCAGCGTTCATCGTCAGGGCGGCAAAGCCCACGTTGACCCGATCCAGATAGGAAATGATGTACAGGCAGATCAGTAGCGGCAAGAGCCTCAGAAAGATCTTGCGTGTCACCTGCTTTTCAATGGCAGTGCTCATAGTTAAGAACTCTTATTTTTTTAGGCTTAATGGATATCGCGGTAAACCACTGTCTAACTAATCTGGCAAAACACCTCATCTGAATGAATCGTTCATGCGCCGGTTAGCTAGCAAACCGACGAGGCCTTTGACGCCATGCGCGATTGCAGTAAGGCGCGAAGATTGCCACAGCAAGGCCCACATCCAAACCGAGAAAAAATGCCTCTATACATGCAGAAAACACATGAATGAGATGAGGGGCGATTTTTCCTACAGGCGCGCGAGAGCCCCGTCAAAGCCTCTAAAACGGGGATCACAGACCATAATCACGGGGGTTTAGAGGGCCGAGTGTTTGACCGTGCGGCTGATCACGCTGTGCTGATCAAGCAAATGTCGTATGCTGGCCCTTTGATTTAAAGCGCTGTTTGCGCACCCCGACCATCGATTTATTCACGCAGAGTCAGCATGAATCCTCGGACCCTTAACCCCTCAATCTCTTCCTTGCTGGCTTTCGAAGCGTCTGCCCGACATGGCAGTTTCACGCGCGCGGCCGAAGAACTAAGCCTGTCGCAAAGTGCAGTTAGCCGACAAGTTCAGTCATTGGAAGAACTGCTGGGGGTTTTGCTCTTCGACAGAGTTGGCAGGCACATTACGCTGACGGAAGTGGGTCGTATTTATTCCGTGGAAGTTGCCGGAGCGCTGGCTCGAATTCGCGACGCCACCATGCAGGCCCTGGCCTACCGGAGTGGCGGCGGGTCTTTGCATTTGGGCGTATTGCCGACGTTCGGTACCAAGTGGTTGTTGCCGCGCATGAGTGATTTTTATGCCAAACACCCCGAAATCCTTGTGCATATCCACTCGCGTGCGAGCACCGTAGACTTCACCACCACCGGGCTGGATGCCGCCATTTGTGTCGGTGAAGGGGTCTGGCACCATGTGGTCTCGCACAAGCTTTTCGATGAGGAACTGGTCCCGCTGGTGGGCAGCAGCAATGCCGAGGCTGAGCGCTACACCTGCGCTGAAGACCTGCGCTCTGCACAGTTGCTGCAGGTCGCCCCGCGCCCGCACCTCTGGCTTGAGTGGTTCAAAATGCAGAATTGCCAACCTGGCCGGTTGAGGCTAGGCCCGCAATTCGAACTCACCACCCACCTGATCCAGGCGGTGTCGTCGGGCATCGGGGTCGGGCTGTTGCCGCGTTTTCTGGTCAAGGACGAGCTGGCCAACAACACCCTGCGCATCCCGTTCGACTCCATTTCACCGACCGGGACGGCCTACTACCTGCTCATCCCGCCGCACAAGGCCAATCACCGGCCCATCGCGGTGTTCAAGGACTGGCTGATGGGCCAGCTGTAACCCGGCAAACCCTGCTGTCGCGGGCTCGGCAGCGCATCATGAGCATCACTAACGATTTGCTGAAATCAATTCATTATCTATCGCTGAACTTCTCGTCCAGAATGCCCCTTAATTAGAAACAACATAAAGATTATCAAGAGACAAACCAGAAAGCCCTGTTCTGGTTTATCTCTTCTATTAAGGCGTCAGATCATAATGAGCAGAGAATTCACATTTTCTATCAAGAGCATTCGCTTTGATGAAAACTATCAGCCTTCAAACACGACGCGCATTACGACCAACTTTGCTAACTTGGCCCGAGGCGAACATCGCCAAGAGAACTTGCGCAACACCTTGAAAATGATCAACAACCATTTCAATACGCTGGCACATTGGGACAACCCAAAGGGCGACCGTTATGCGGTGGAACTTGAAATCATTTCGGTCGCCATGAGCCTTGATGCAGAGCACAGTGACAATGCCCTGCCACTGATTGAAATATTGAAAACCCATATTATCGACCAGCACACACACGAGCGTATTGAAGGCATTGTAGGCAATAACTTTTCTTCTTATGTGCGCGATTATGACTTTAGCGTGCTGTTGCTGGACCACAATAAAGGCCAATCAACGTTCAGCACCCCGGCCAACTTTGGTGAATTGCACGGCCAACTGTTCAAGTGCTTTGTTAATTCAACGACCTACAAAGAACACTTCAACAAACCGCCGGTGATCTGCCTGAGCGTGTCGAGCAGCAGGACCTACCTGCGCACGGAAAACCAGCACCCGGTGCTGGGCGTTGAATACCAGCAGGATGAATACTCCCTGACCGATGATTACTTCCAAAAAATGGGCTTGAAGGTGCGCTATTTCATGCCGCCGAACAGCGTGGCACCGCTGGCCTTTTACTTTGCCGGTGACTTGCTGGGTGATTACACCAACCTTGAACTGATCAGCACCATCAGCACGATGGATTCCTTCCAGAAAATCTATCGCCCTGAGATTTACAACGCCAACTCTGCCGCCGGCAAAGCCTATCAGCCGAGTTTGAAACACCAGGATTACTCACTGACGCGAATTGTTTACGACCGAGAAGAACGCAGCCGGTTGGCGATTGAACAAGGCACCTTTGTTGAAGAGCACTTTATCAAGCCGCACCACGCCATTCTTGAGCAGTGGTCCGCCCATTACGCTCTTTAACGACTTATTAAGACAAGGCTATTCACGATGAAAAAATTGCTCCCTACTTCAACGGCCGGCAGCTTGCCGAAACCGTCCTGGCTGGCACAACCCGAAACACTGTGGTCACCCTGGAAGTTGCAAGGTGAAGAGCTTATTGAAGGCAAACAAGATGCCTTGTTACTGGCCCTGCAAGAACAACAACACGCCGGTATTGATATCGTCAGTGATGGAGAACAAACACGCCAACACTTTGTCACCACGTTTATTGAACACCTCAGCGGCGTTGATTTTGAGAAGCGCGAAACTGTCAGGATTCGTGACCGTTACGACGCCAGCGTCCCCACCGTAGTAGGGGCTGTTGCGCGGCAAAAGCCGGTGTTTGTGGAAGACGCCAAGTTCTTGCGTCAACAGACCACGCAACCCATTAAATGGGCGCTGCCAGGTCCTATGACCATGATCGATACGCTGTACGACAACCACTATAAAAGCCGCGAAAGACTCGCCTGGGAATTCGCCAAAATTCTTAACCAGGAAGCCCTGGAACTGGAAGCGGCGGGCGTCGATATTATTCAGTTTGATGAACCCGCTTTTAACGTGTTCTTTGACGAAGTGAATGACTGGGGCGTGGCGACCCTGGAACGAGCCATTGAAGGCCTCAAGTGTGAAACGGCTGTGCATATCTGCTACGGCTATGGCATCAAGGCCAACACTGACTGGAAAAAAACCTTGGGTTCAGAGTGGCGCCAATATGAAGAGGCGTTCCCCAAGCTGCAACAATCCAGCATCGACATCATTTCGCTGGAATGCCACAACTCCCATGTCCCCATGGACTTGCTGGAACTGATTCGCGGCAAAAAAGTGATGGTAGGCGCCATTGATGTGGCCTCGCACACCATCGAAACACCCGAGGAAGTGGCCAATACCCTGCGCAAGGCGCTGCAGTTTGTAGACGCCGACAAACTGTACCCATGCACCAACTGCGGCATGGCCCCGCTGCCACGTCACGTTGCACGCGGCAAGTTGCAAGCGTTGACGGCTGGCGCCGAGATCATCCGCAGAGAACTGTCGAAGTAAGCACTGCCTGCGAGCTTTAAACACGAGTAACGCCTGAAGTCAGCCCATTTAAGCGGCCGACTTCAGGCTTATCCCTATTCAGGACCCACCATGGCACTTCCTCGTACGGCGATCGAACCCTTGAGCTTTCGCGAAGCCCTAGGGCACTACGCATCCGGTATCACGGTGATTACATCACACGTGGATGACGAGCCGATTGGCTTCACCTGCCAGTCGTTCTATAGCGTGTCGATGAGCCCACCGCTGGTGTCTTTTAGCGTTATGGCCAGTTCAGCCAGCTACCCGAGAATTCGTCAGGCGGGTCGGTTCGCGGTCAATATCCTGTCGGGCGAGCAGGTGGAGATTTCCAACCAGTTCGCGCGCAAAGGCACCGACAAATGGCACGGCGTCGACTGGCAGCCATCGCCGCTGGGCAACCCGGTTATCGCGGGCAGCCTGCATTGGCTTGATTGCGAAATTCACGCCGAGCACGTCGCCGGTGATCACCTGATCGTGATCGGCGAAGTCAAAGCGTTAAACCTGCAAGAAGCGGCGGCGACGCAGCCACTGCTGTATTTCAAAGGCCAGTACTGCAACCTCGCCACCCTTGGCGCCGCGTGAAGGTTTAGGGCCTCAACTCTTTCTTGGCTTGGCCCGGGCCGTCGCTTCGGCCACCAACGGGTCATCGGGCCAGTAATGTTTGGGATAACGCCCTTTCAGGTCTTTTTTCACTTCGGCATAGGTGCTGCGCCAGAAGTTAGCCAGGTCTTGGGTGACTTGCACCGGGCGCCGGGCGGGTGACAGCAGGTGCAGTTTGACCACCTGACGCCCGCCCGCGATGCGCGGGGTGTCTGCCAGGCCAAAGAGTTCTTGCAGGCGCACCGCAAGAATCGGCGGGTGCTCGCTGTAGTCCAGACGCACCGACGAACCCGACGGCACTTTGATGTGTTGCGGTGCCAGTTCGTCAAGACGCTGGGGCAGCGGCCATTTGAGCAAGTTATGCACAATGCTCGACAGGTCGAGGCTGGCAAAATGGCTAAGCCGCGACACCCGCCCCAGGTACGGCCCCAGCCAGCCCTCAAGCCCGGCCAGCAACGCCGCATCGCTCACGTCCGGCCATTCGCTTTGGCCCTGGTTGCTTACATCGAGCTGACGCAGCAACGCCACCCGCGCTTGCCATTGCCGCAGTTCAGGCGTCCAGGGGAGCAGTTCCAGGCCTTTGCGCCGCACCAGGTTGACCAGTGCCTGAGTCCGCGACGCCTCATCAAGGCCGGTCAGGGGTTCACGGCTTAATACCAGTTCGCCCACTTTTCGCTGACGTTCGGCGCGCAATACCCCTTCGCGCTCGTCCCAGTCCAACTGGTCCACAACGCTGACTTGCTCATTGAGTACACCGTCCAACAGCGCCGGATCAAACTCGGCGGCCAGATAAATGCGCTCTTCACGCTGGCCCTGACGACTGCCCAAATCGGCAACCACCAGCCACGGCTGTTTCATCAAGCCGTCGACTTCGCTGAACAACGCCGCCCGGCCATTGGCCAGCCGGTATTCGGCGCCGCCGGGCTTGCGCTGTTGCGCGATGCGATCGGGATAGGCCAGCGCCAGCAAGGCGCCCAGCCAACGCGAATGATCGGGGTCGGCCACCGGCTGGGCAGGCTTGCCGCGCAAGTAGCCCTGATATTGCCGGGCCAGTTGCCTGGCACGCTGCACCCCGCCCTGCCCGCCCCGCGCCGCCCGGTTTTCACCGGACAACAAGGCCAAACGGCTGTGCACATCGGCCCCGGCGCCGCGCAAAATATCGCGTTCACCCAATAAAGCGGCCACGTCACAGGCCATCGCCGCCAACCCCAGATCGTGCCCGCGCAGCAACAAATGCGCGATACGCGGGTGCGCCGGCAGTTGGGCCATCGCTTCGCCATGGGCCGTCAGTTTTAGCCCACCCAAGGCGCCCAGGCGTTCCAGCAGTTGCCGGGCCTGTGCATAACTCGCGGCAGGCGGCACATCGAGCCAGGTCAGTTGCTCCGGGGTGACGCCCCAACGCGCCAGTTGCAGGGCCAACCCGGCCAGATCGGCCTGGAGGATTTCAGCACTGCCATAGGCCGCCAGTTGCGCGTGTTGGTCTTCGGACCACAGCCGATAACACACCCCCGGCTCCAATCGCCCGGCCCGGCCTGCCCGCTGGGTGGCGCTGGCGCGGGAGATGCGCTGCGTGTCGAGGCGGGTCATGCCGCTGCCGGGGTCAAAACGCGGCACCCGCGCCAGCCCGGCATCGATCACAACGCGCACGCCGTCGATGGTCAGGCTGGTTTCCGCGATGTTGGTGGCCAGCACCACTTTGCGTGTGCCGCTGGGCGCTGGTTCGATGGCGGCGCGCTGCGCGGCCAGATCCAGCTCGCCATGCAAGGGGCATAGCGCAATGTCGCTGCGTTGGCCCAGGGCATCAGCCAATTGTTGAGTGACGCGACGGATCTCGGCCTGGCCGGGCAAAAACACCAGCACGCTGCCGCTCTCGTCATGGATAGCGTCCAGCACGGTTTGCACCACACGCGGCTCGATAAACTCGCCCGGCACAAAAGGCCGTCCCCAGCGCATCGCCACCGGGTACATGCGCCCTTCGCTGCGCAACACCGGGGCATCGTCTAACAGGCTGGCCAACCGCTCGCCTTCGAGGGTGGCCGACATCAGCAGAATTTTCAGCGGCTGCTCATCGCGAAACAGCTCACGGCCGTTGAGGCTCAAGGCCAACGCCAGATCGGCATCCAGACTACGCTCGTGGAACTCATCAAAAATCAGCAGCCCGACGCCTTCCAGCGCCGGGTCTTCTTGCAGACGGCGGGTCAGAATGCCTTCGGTGACCACTTCGATGCGTGTGGTGGGGCCGACTTTGCTGTCCAGACGGATGCGATAACCCACGGTTTCGCCGACTTTCTCACCCAGTTCGCTGGCCAATCGCTCGGCGGCAGCCCGCGCTGCCAGGCGTCGCGGCTCCAGCATCACGATGCGCTGACCGGCCAGCCATGGCTCATTCAACAGGGCCAGCGGCACACGGGTGGTTTTACCGGCGCCGGGCGGTGCTTCGAGCACCGCTTCGTGGCGCTCACGCAAGGCTTGACGCAGTGCAGGTAAAACTTCATCAATCGGCAAAGAAATCATGGTGGCTCCAGAACAGAGCGGCGAGTATAACGGCGAACGGTTATGCGTTAAGCGTGGTCTTAATTCTTCAGCGTGTTAGAGGTTTTCCTATGCGTACATTTTCCCGCGTCATTGGCGGTGTCGTGGTTGCGACGCTGCTCACTCAGCTGACCGCCTGCGGCAGTATTTTCTTTCCCGATCGTCGTGGCCAGATTGATGGCAAGATCGACCCGGTGGTGGTGGTGCTCGATGGCATCGGGCTGTTGTTTTACGTGATTCCGGGCCTGATCGCGTTTGGCGTCGACTTCGCCACCGGCGCTATTTATTTGCCGCCGGGCAAGACCGCGCAAATCGCCCCGGAAAAACTTCAGCAAGCCATTGGTGCTGACGGCAAAGTGGATAACAGCAAGCTGCAGGCCATTCTGGAAAGCGAGCTGGGCCGCAGCTTCCCGCTGAACGATCCACGCCTGATCCAGCACAAAGGCAGCACCCAGCAATTAGCGATGTATGGCTTGATCCCCGCAGCCTGATAAAGGAAGGCCAATGACTAGCAGTCCGGAACACGCTCGCCTGTTACGCCTGGCCACCCGCGCCTCGGTGGCGGTGGCCAGTATTTTGATCATCACCAAAGCCATCGCCTGGTGGCTCAGTGGTTCGGTCAGCATGCTCGCCGGGCTGACAGACTCATTGCTCGATGGCGTGACCTCGTTCCTCAACCTGTTGGCGGTGCATTACGCGCTACGCCCGGCCGATGACGATCACCGCTATGGCCACGGCAAAGCGGAATCGTTGGCGGGCATGGCGCAAGCGCTGTTTATTGGCGTGAGTGCGGTGCTGATTGCCTTTCAGGCGTTCGACCGATTGAAACACCCCGAGCCGGTCAACGCGCCGTGGATCAGCATTGCCGTGATTGTGTTCTCGTTGGTAATGACGGTGGGCCTGCTGATCCTGCAACACCGCGTGATCAAGGCCACGGGCTCCAACGCGGTGCGCGCAGATTCGCTGCATTACCGTTCAGACCTGATGCTCAACGGCAGCATTCTGGTTGCGCTGGTCTTCGCCGCCGTGGGCTTCTCGCAGCTGGATGCGTGGTTTGGTCTGGGGATTGCGGTGTACATCCTCTGGAGCGCCTTCCAGATTGCACGCGAGAGTTTTTCGGTACTGATGGACGAAGAATTACCCACCGACGTCAGCGAAAACATGCTGGTTTTGGCCTGCGCTGTGCCGGGTGTTTTGGGCGCGCACGATTTACGCACCCGGATCTCGGGCAGCATCTGGTTTGTGCAACTGCACCTTGAGCTACCGGGCCAACTCAGCTTGCTGGACGCTCACACCCTGAGTGACCAAGTGGCAGCAGCCATCGAAAACGCCTACCCACGGGCCGAGGTGCTGGTGCATGCGGACCCACAGGAGGTCGTCAAACCCAAGGCAGCGCCGTAGTCGCTGCCGAAGGCTGCGAAGGGTTGCTGAGCAACCCGGCAGTTTTAATACGTCACCTGATACCCACGACTATTCAAGCAATTGCCCTCAGCCTGCCGATAGGTCTGCACCACGGCCGGCGCGGGGGCGTAGGCAATGTGGGCCGGGTCGAAATGGCTCTGGTCAACCGCCCAGCGGTAGCAGTCGTAACGATCCTGATCAATTTGCGCCGGGGTCTGGCCATTGGCCGGATACGCCACCACGTCATAACCGTTACTCACCGGTTGCGGCGCTGGCTGCACAATCGTCGCCGGTGGCTCGACCACAATGTAGTCCTGGGTTGCCGGCTGGTACGCGTAATAAGACCCGGCCGCGAGGAAGAACAGCGAACTGCCTACCCACACCTCACGCGCATAACTGGGGATGATGCTGACACGAATCCCGTAGGGCGGCTGCACCACGATGTAGCGCGGACCTTCGGGGCGATACCAGTAGCCCCCTGAAAAGAAGAAGTTCTGCCCGCGATACGGCACTTGGCGATATTGGCCCGGGAACCGGTCAATGGCATAACCGGGACGGTATTGCGGGCCAGGACCCCAGCCATTGCCATGCCCGTCCGGGCGACCGGCCCAGCGCACATCATTGGGGTGAACATTATTGCCACCGGGCCTGAAGTTTTGACCACCGGCTTGCCAGTTCTGGTTGCCGCCACGGTTGGGCATCTGGGTCTGCTGCACAGCATTTGGGCGCGGCTGAATCGGCAGGTTACTCACTGGCGGCCCCGGATGCTGCTGCCCGGGGCGCACCTCAAAATGCTGTTGAGGGCCAGGGTTGCCGGGCTGTGGATGAAACTCCGGGCGAGGCTGATTAGCCTGCGGCGGGCGATTTTCAGGGCGCGGCTGATTGCCTTGCTGCGGCCTATTCTCAGGGCGCTGCGCATTGCCCTGCCAACCCTCCGGTCGACCCTGGCGCTGCTCACCGCGCGGCTGATTACCTTCTTGCCAATGCTGACCACCGTTAGGCCGTGCTTCTTGAGAGTTTCCATCCCCTCGCTCATCAGCCAGTACTTGGCCGGTGACACTCACACAGAGCAAGCCAACCGTGGCCAAACGCCAGATGCGCGATTTCATGATGTTCCTCACTCGGGTTAGGGGGCGCGTAATCATAAGACTGGAAAACCGCAAAGCGGTTCTGCTCAAGGCTAGCGGTTGCGTACTTTATTTGCGCGCACAATAAAAAAGGGCGACCCGTCGGTCGCCCTTTGAATTTTTCCGTCCTGGCTCAACACTTGTGATGTTGGCTCACCTCGCCCCGTCTTCTGGACAGTGCGTAGCCCGGGGGCCGGGGCAACCCTGTTGGGTTGGCGGCCGCGGCAGGCCTGATTCGGCGGCCGCAGTGGACTCTATGTCCGGGCAGTGATTCTGGTAATAAGAATAGGCCTGAGGCGCCGGCAGAGGATTGCGAAGATTGCTGAATAAAATAGCACTTGCGCAATTTTTGCCTTCAGATGGATACTTTGCCGCAATAGTTATTACAAAGGGTGTCTACGTGAGCAAACTGGACCGGTACGACCTAAGCATTTTGGCGGAATTACAGCGTGATGCGCGCATCTCTAACCAGGAATTGGCCGAACGTATCGGGCTGTCGCCTTCACCTTGCTCACGTCGGGTCAAGCAACTGGAAGACGACGGTTATATCTCGCGCCAAGTCGCGTTGCTGGACCGCAAGCTGCTGGGGTTGAGCCTCACGGCCTATGTGCTGATCGGCATGGACCGCCATACCCCTGAGCGTTTTGAGAACTTTGAAGCGGCGATTCGTACGCTGCCGCAAGTGCTGGAGTGTAGCCTGGTGACGGGCATAGACGCCGATTACCAGTTGAAAGTGGTCGTACCGGACATGGACCATTATCAAAAGCTGCTGCTGGGCCATTTGACCCGCATTGATGGCGTGACCAGCGTACGTTCCAGTTTTGTGCTGAACCAGGTGCTCAACAGCACCGAGTTGCCGTTGACGCATTTGCGTACGTGATTAACACCCTGTAGTCGCTGCCGAAGACTGCGATGGGTTGCGTAGCAACCCCGGCTCAGCACGCACAAACGAAGGTCCTTCGGCCCTTATCGCAGCCTGCGGCAGCGGCTACAGGATTGCGAGCGCCCCAACACGCGATCGATGGAGACCCCAATGGATCCTGCCGTATTTGAAGAATGGATGATGACGATACTGGTCAGCGTGCTGATCCTGTTTATGGGCTTTATCGTCTGGGACCTGGCGAAAAAATCCAAGGCCGGGCGCTTTGGTTCGATGATTCTGTTTTTTGTGCTCGGACTTGGGGTCGCCGCGTTTGTGATCAAAAGCGTGGTGATCGGCCTGATCGAGTCTGGCGCGTTATAACCGCGCCGGCACTTCTTTGTAGTGGCCTTGCTCCAGCCCCTCAATCGTCCAGTCGCCAATGCGCACCCGCACCAGACGCAGCGTCGGCAACCCCACCGCCGCCGTCATGCGCCGAACCTGGCGGTTACGCCCTTCGCGAATCACCAACTCCAGCCACGACGTCGGGACGCTTTTGCGAAACCGCACCGGCGGGTTACGCGGCCACAGTTCAGGTTCTTCCAGCGCTCGCGCTTCGGCGGGCAGGGTTTTGCCGTCATTCAATTGCACACCGTCACGCAGTTGCTGCAATTGCTCTGCTGTCGGCTCGCCCTCCACCTGCACCCAATAGGTTTTTGGCAGCTTGTGCTTGGGATCGGCGATTTTGGCCTGTAGCTGGCCGTCATTGGTCAGCAGCAGCAAGCCTTCGCTGTCACGGTCCAGGCGCCCGGCCGGGTAGATCCCCGGAATCGGGATAAAGTCTTTGAGAGTCGCCCGCCCGCCTTCGTCGCTGAACTGGGTCAGGACATCGAACGGTTTGTTGAACAGAAACAATTTGGGCTCAGCTGGCGGTGCCTTGGCCACACGGCGATTGGCAGCAGTGGGGCTGGTGCTTTTAGGCGCCGGACGGCGTGGGGCGGGACGAGCAGAACGGGACATGACAAAAAGAACATCTAGCGATCAGGGCTGGTCATGCTAGTGCCCTGATCGCTAAATGACCACTTGAATCAACGGAACGGCGGTTCGTCGAAGCTGCGCAGTTTGCGCGAGTGCAGCGAGTTGAGCTGGCCACGCATCAAGTCGACGGCAGCGATACCGATTTTCAGGTGCTGGCTCACGGCCCGTTCATAAAACGCGTTGGCCGAGCCCGGCAGTTTGATTTCGCTGTGCAGGGGTTTGTCCGAGACACACAGCAACGTGCCGTACGGCACCCGCAAACGGTAGCCCTGGGCCGCGATGGTGCCGCTTTCCATGTCCACCGCGACCGCACGGGACAGGTTGATCAGCGGACGCTCCTGCGCCCAGCGCAATTCCCAGTTACGGTCGTCGTAGGTCAACACGGTGCCGGTACGCAGGCGTTTTTTCAGCTCATCGCCGCGTTCACCAGTGACCTGGGCGGCCGCTTCCTGCAACGCCAATTGCACTTCGGCCAATGCAGGGATCGGGATGTTCGGCGGTACGACGCGGTCCAGAATCCCGTCGCGGCGCATGTAGGCGTGAGCCAGCACGTAGTCGCCGATGGTCTGCGATTGGCGCAGCCCGCCGCAGTGGCCGATCATCAGCCAGCAATGCGGGCGCAGCACGGCCAGGTGGTCGGTGATATTTTTCGCGTTGGAAGGGCCGACACCGATGTTCACCAGCGTGATGCCGTGGCCGTCGCTGGCCTGCAAGTGATACGCCGGCATTTGATAGCGGTGCCACACCACACCGGCAGCAATTGCCTGGGCTTCGCCGTAGTCCATGGACTTTTCGATGATCACGTTACCGGGCATGACCATGCGTACAAAGCGCGGGTCATCCCGTAGTTGCTCAAGGCCATGGAGGATGAACTGGTCCACGTAGCGGTGGTAGTTGGTCAGCAGGATCCACGGCTGCACATGGCGCCAGTCGCTGCCGGTGTAGTGCACCAGGCGGCGCAGCGAGAAGTCGACGCGGGCCGCATCGAACAGCGCCAGAGGCAGCGGATCGGTGTTTTCCCAGTCGTACAGGCCATCGGCGATGCCATCGGTGGCGGCCGACAGGTCGGTACTCGGGAACACCCGCGCCAGGGCGGCGGCCGTTACGCCGGAGCCCGCGAGCTCGTCGCCCTGCTCAACCACGTACGGGTACGGGATGTCTTGCTGGCTGACACCGACTTCGACCACCACGGTGAAATCACGCATCAACGGCACCAACTGCTCTAGCAGGTAGTGACGGAACGCGGCGGGATGGGTGACGGTGACGCTGTAGGTGCCAGGCAGTTGCACCTTGGCATAAGCACGGGTGGTGGTCGGGACTTCGCCATGGATGCGGTAGGTCAGACGCAGTTCCGGGTAACGAAACAGAGCACGTTCTTCCGGGGTCGGTTCGATCCGGTCTTTCAGGTAGCGCTTGAGTGCCTGGCTTAGCGCCGTGGTTGCGCGTTCATGCAGGGCCGCAAGGCGGTCGACAGCCTCGGCAGCGGTTGAAACGACAATAAAAGCTTCGGTCACGATAAGCATCCTGTCTTCTGAACTGGCAGGCCTTTATCTTGCCTGTATCAGTCGTTAAAGCATACCGGGCACACCACAAAACCCTGTAGCCGTACGATCGGTGGGAGCGGGCTTGCTCGCGATTGGATTGACTCGGTGCCACAGACAGACCGAGTTGTCTTTATAGCGAGCAAGCCCGCTCCCACAGTGCATGGGTGGGTGAGGGTTAAAGG
>NZ_JASCPQ010000101.1:0-18515 GCF_029959305.1 Pseudomonas sp. PS01297 | reverse complement strand
CGAGCTTGCCTCGCGATCTTTTTAAAAGATCAAAAGATCGCGAGGCAAGCTCGCTCCTACAGTTGAATTGAGGCGTACTCGACATATGCATTTCGACCTGATTGATCTGCGCTTGTATTTGAATGTGGTGCAGGCGGGCAATATTACGGCGGGCGCCAACCTCAGCCATTTGTCGCTGGCCGCCGCGAGTGCGCGTATCCGTGCCATGGAGGCCGCGTTTGGGGTTGAGTGTTTGCAGCGCAGCCGCCGAGGCGTCAGCCCGACACCGGCCGGGCAAGCCCTGGCGCAACATGCCCGGCTGTTGCTGCAACAGGTCGAACGCGTGCATCACGACATGGCCGAGTACGCCCAAGGCTTTAAAGGCCAGGTGCGCCTGCTGTGCAATACCGCCGCCATCACGGAGTATCTGCCGGAGTTGCTGGCCGATTTTGTGCACCAGCACCCGGCCATCAGTGTCGACCTGCAAGAACTCACCAGCCTGCGCATTACCCACGCCTTGCGCCAGAACGCCGCCGACATTGGCGTGGTGTCCAGCGCGGTGGATACCCACGACCTGCACACCCGGCCTTTTCGCGACGACCCGCTGGTGCTGGTGATCCCGCAGGACCATCCGCTGGCCCAAGAACCCGTGCTGACGTTTGCAGACACCCTGAGCCATGATTATGTCGGGCTGACGGCCAATAGCGCGCTGGCGGTGTACCTGGAGGAACAAGCGCTGCATGCGGGCACGCGCATGCAGGTGCGGATCCGCGCTGAAGGGTTTGACGGTGTGGTGCGCATGGTGGCCAGGGGCGCCGGGCTGGGCATTGTGCCCAAGGCCACGATTGAACGCTGGCAAGCGCCGCCCACGTTCAGCTTTTTGCCCCTGAGCGAGCCGTGGGCGGCGCGCAAACTGTTGCTGTGCACCCGTTCGTTTGAGCAATTACCGGCCTATGCCCGAGCCTTGTTTGAGGCGTTGTCGACGAATTAAATCTGTAAGAAATCTCCCAGAGACGCCTTCGCCTGTATGCCTGAATTTTTACCAAGAGTAATATCCCCGGCTTGCTGGCACCCAAGGCATCCGGGTGATGGCATCAACACACTGAATACACCAACCAACAGGGCAACCGATGGCTGACGCTAACTCCCCCCCGGTCACACTCAAACGCGGCTTGAAAAACCGCCATATTCAGCTGATTGCCTTGGGCGGCGCGATCGGTACGGGGCTGTTTCTGGGCTCGGCAGGCGTGCTCAAGTCGGCGGGACCGTCGATGATTCTCGGCTATGCGATTGCCGGTTTTATCGCCTTTCTGATCATGCGCCAGCTGGGCGAAATGATCGTTGAAGAGCCGGTGGCGGGTTCGTTCAGCCACTTTGCGCACAAGTATTGGGGCGGTTACGCGGGTTTCCTGGCGGGCTGGAACTACTGGGTGCTGTACGTATTGGTGGGCATGGCCGAACTGACGGCCGTGGGCAAATACATCCAGTTCTGGTGGCCCGAGGTGCCGACGTGGGTCAGCGCCGTGGTGTTCTTTGTGCTGGTCAACCTGATCAACACGCTGAACGTCAAAGTGTTCGGCGAGATGGAGTTCTGGTTCGCGATCATCAAGGTGGTGGCGATTCTCGGCATGATCGTGCTCGGTTGCTACCTGCTGTTCAGCGGCGCCGGTGGCCCGCAAGCGTCGATCAGTAACCTGTGGAGCCACGGCGGGTTCTTCCCCAACGGCGGCACCGGGCTGCTGATGGCCATGGCGTTCATCATGTTCTCCTTTGGCGGCCTGGAGCTGGTGGGTATCACCGCCGCCGAAGCCAGCGAGCCGAAAAAAGTGATCCCCAAGGCCATCAACCAGGTGGTGTACCGGATTCTGATTTTCTACGTGGGCGCATTGACCGTGCTGTTGGCGCTGTACCCGTGGGATCAGTTGCTGGTCACGTTGGGCGCCGGTGGCGATGCCTACGGCAGCAGCCCGTTTGTGCAGATTTTTGCTTTGATCGGCAGCGACACCGCCGCGCAGATCCTTAACTTTGTGGTGCTGACCGCCGCGCTGTCGGTGTACAACAGCGGCGTGTACTGCAACAGCCGCATGCTGTTTGGCCTGGCCGAACAAGGTGATGCGCCGAAAGCTCTGATGAAGCTGACCAAAAATGGCGTGCCATTGCGGGCGCTGGGCGTGTCGGCGCTGGTGACGTTGCTGTGTGTGGTGGTGAACTACGTCGCGCCGCACAAAGCGCTGGAGCTGCTGTTTGCACTGGTGGTTGCCTCGCTGATGATCAACTGGGCGTTGATCAGCCTCACCCACATCAAGTTCCGCAAGGCGATGGCCCAGCGTGGCGTGGAGCCTGGCTTCAAAGCGTTCTGGTCGCCGTTCAGCAACATGCTGTGCCTGGCATTCATGGCGGTGATCGTCTCGGTCATCTGGATGATCCCCGACGTTCGCCCTTCGGTGTATGCGATGCCGGTGTGGTTGCTGATCATTTACGCGTTTTACCTGTTGCGTTTGCGCACGGGCAAGGCGCTGGTTAACCGCCACTAACCCCGACACGCAATTAAAAAGCCCCGGCACTTGCCTTCAAGTGCCGGGGCTTTTGCGTATCTGGGGGTGCGTATTCGGGCCGCTGAGTGTCGGAACCAGGCATCTGCCCACGCGCAAGGCCCGTTAGGGTGAGGTTTGTGTCTCACACCCTCAACGGAGTTCTTATGTCTGCGCCGATTACCGTACTTCGCGACACGCATCCTTTGCCCGTGCTGGATGCCTGCAAATGGGAAAAACTCGAAGGCGACCCGCATACCGTCAACCTCAACGCCTACACCAGCGAGGACGGCAACAAAATCATGGGCACGTGGATCTGCACGCCCGGCAAGTGGTACGTGGAGTATGTGAAGTGGGAATACTGCGATTTCCGTGAAGGCTATTGCATCATCACCCCGGAGGGCAAAGAGCCGATCCATCTGCGGGCCGGTGACATTTTTGTGATTGAGCCGGGGATGAAAGGCACGTGGGAAGTGGTGGAAACCGTGCGCAAGTATTTCGTTTTTGCCTGATCGCATCCGGTAAAACCCAGGGAATCCGCCCGACGCGGATTCCCTGGAAAACCCTATTCGGGTTTGCGGTAGCCGTTGATGATGGCCGAGAAGTCTTTACCGCCCTCTCCGCGCAAGCTCATGGCTTGATACAACTGTTGCGCCACGGCGCCCAGCACCACCGGCTGATGCGCCTGACGCGCGGCCTCAGTGGCCAGCCCCAGATCCTTGAGCATCAGTTCGGCGCCAAAACCACCGGTGTAACCGCGTGATGCCGGGGCCGTCTCAACAATGCCCGGCCACGGGTTGTACACCTCGGAACTCCAGCAGCGCCCGGTGGAGCTGTTGATCACCCCGGCCAGTACTTGGCTGTCGATACCCAATGCCGCGCCCAACGCCATGGCTTCGCTGACCGCGATCATCGAGATCCCGAGCACAAGGTTGTTGCAGATCTTGGCCACTTGGCCGGTGCCCACTTCGCCACAATGGACGATGTTGCGGCCCATCTGCGACAGCACCGGGTGCAAGGTGTCGAACAACGCTTTGTTGGCGCCGACCATAAAGGTCAGGGTGCCCGCTTGCGCGCCGCCGGTGCCGCCGGACACCGGGGCATCCGCCATGTGCACGCCCTGCTTGGCGGCTGCGGCGGCAACGTCGCGCACGGTTTGCGGGTCGATGGTGCTGCAATCCACCGCGGGCACGCCTTCGGTGATACCGGCCAACACACCGTCTTCACCCAGCCACACGCTGCGTACATGGGCCGCCGCTGGCAGCATGGTAATCACCAGCTCAGCGCCCTGCGCGGCTTCACGCGGCGAGGCGCTGATGTGCCCCCCTTGCGCCGCCAGTTCGGCGAGGATGTCTTTGTTCAGATCAAACAGGTTCAACGAATGCCCGGCCTTGAGCAGGTTGCGGGCCATGGGCGCGCCCATGTTGCCGAGGCCAATAAATGCGATGTTCATGGTCGTGTCCTCAACGAAGATTGATGGTGGTGTTGACGCCATCATTCACGCTGTCATCGTCGAACCAGCGGCTGGTGACCGTCTTGGTTTGAGTATAGAACTGCACCACTTGCTTGCCGTACGGGCCCAGATCGCCGAGTTTGGAGCCGCGCGAGCCAGTGAAGCTGAAGATCGGCACCGGCACCGGGATCGGGATGTTGATGCCGACCTGGCCCACGTCGATTTCGCTCTGGAACTTGCGCGCCGCCGCACCGCTTTGGGTAAACAGGCCGGTGCCGTTGCCGAACGGGTTGGCGTTGACCAGAGCAATGGCCTGGTCGAGGGTATCGACCTCAAGCACCACCAGTACCGGGCCAAAAATTTCCTGGGTGTAGATTTGCATGTCGGTGGTCACGCCCGAGAACAGGGTCGGGCCGACAAAGTTGCCGTCTTCAAAACCCGGCACGCTGATGTTGCGACCATCGAGTTCCAGAACAGCGCCTTCTTTGACCCCGCTTTCGATCAGCCCCAGGATGCGCTCTTTCGCACGCTTGGAAATCACCGGGCCGACATCCGTACCCGGCTCGCTGCCCGCGTTGACCTTGAGGTTTTGCGCCAGCGCTTTGAGGTCCGGCAGCCATTGTTTGGCCGCGCCCACCAGCACCACCACCGAGGTGGCCATGCAGCGTTGACCGGCTGCACCGAAACCGGCGCCGACCAGTGCATTGAGGGTTTGCTGACGGTTGGCGTCAGGCAGTACCACGGCGTGGTTTTTAGCGCCCATCATCGACTGCACGCGCTTGCCGTGCTTGCCGGCCAGGTCATAGACGTGAGTGCCGACGGCGGTTGAGCCAACAAACGACACGGCTTTGATGTCGGTGTGGGTGCAGAGCGCGTCTACCACCGCTTTGCCGCCGTGCACCACGTTAAGCACACCCGGAGGCACGCCCGCTTCCAGCGCCAACTCGACCAGCATCAGGGTCGACAGCGGGTCTTGCTCGGAAGGCTTGAGAACAAAAGTGTTACCGCAGGCAATCGCCATCGGGAACATCCACAGCGGGATCATAGCCGGGAAGTTGAAAGGGGTAATGCCCGCACACACGCCGATAGGTTGGCGCAGGGTGTAGGTATCGACGCCGCCTGCGACGTTTTCTGCGAATTCGCCCATTTGTAAGGTGCCGATGGAGCACGCGTGTTCGACCACTTCCAGGCCACGGAAAATATCGCCCTCGGCGTCGGCAATGGTTTTGCCTTGTTCAACACTGAGAACGGCGGCGATGCGTTTGGAGTGTTCGCGGATCAGCGCCTGCAACTTGAGCATGATGCGCATCCGCGCGCCGATGGGCGTGAGCTTCCAGGTCTGGAAGGCGCGTTGCGCGGCCGCAATGGCGGCGTTGACTTCGTCGGGGGTGGCAAACGGGACTTTGGCCAGCACTTGCTGAGTGGCCGGGTTGACGATGTCGTGCCACTCAGTGGTCTGCGACTCGACCCATTCGCCATCAATCAGCAGGCGGGCATTTTGGTACGGGGTGGTAGAAACGTTCATGGAAGTCTCCGAATTTATTTTTATAAGCCCGTAAACAACAGGGGGCGGGCGTCCAGGTTGGTCGCAGGACTGTTTTTGGAGTATAGGTGTGCGTTCTTCTAATAAGAACGCACATAAAAGCCGGTCAAACATGCAAAAAAACATCACATCGTTGAGCGCATTGAACTGGGACGACCTGAAGTTTTTTCTCGAGGTGGCCCGAACCCGCAAGGCCAGCAGCGCGGCCAAGCGCCTGGCCGTGGACTACACGACCGTGTCGCGGCGCATCAGCTCGCTGGAAGCCGCCCTGGGCACGTTGCTGTTCGAAAAGTCGCGCACCAATGGCTTTACGCTGACCAGCGAAGGCCAGCGTTTGCTAGGTTATGCCGAGTCCATTGAAAGCACGCTGCACATGGCCTGCGAGCAAGTGTCCGGCTCCGGCGTGGCGTTATCGGGGCACGTGCGCATGGGCTGCACGGAAGGTTTCGGGAGCTTTTTCATCACCCCGCAACTCAGCCATTTTGTCGACACCTACCCGGCCATCTCGGTGGATATCCTGCCGCTGCCGCACTTCATCAGCCTGTCCAAGCGTGAGGCGGATATCGTGATTGCGCTGGAGCGCCCGGAACACGGGCCTTATGTGTGCTGCAAACTGTGCGACTACCGTTTGCAGTTGTACGCCACCCAGGACTACCTGGACCAGCACCCGCCCATTCGCCGGGCTGCCGACTTGGCCGAGCATCCGTTTATCAGCTACGTCGACGACCTGGCGTTCAGTTCCGAGTTGCTGTACCTGGCCAACGTACTGCCTGGCGCCAGCGCTAACTTGCGCAGCACCAGCGTGATCGCGCAGTACGTGGCGGCGCAGCAAGGGCGCTCGCTGGCGATTTTGCCGTGCTTTCTGGCGGCGCAAGACCCGCGTTTATTGCCGGTACTGCCCGATGAAATCAACCTGACACGGCAGTTCTGGATGTACTGCCGCGAGGACTTGAGGAAGTTGAAACGGATTACGCTGCTGTGGGATTACATCCGCACCGTGACGGAGCTGAATGCGCCGCTGCTGCTTGGGGAGACGCGGGCGTTGAGGTTTGCGGACTGAAGGTTTGCCTCGCGAGCTTCTGAAAGATCAAAAGATCGCGAAACAAGCTCGCTCCAACGAGGGCTAGTCGGCAATGACGATGATCGAGACGCGGCGGTTTTCGGTGCGGCCAGCGCGAGTTTTGTTGGAGGCCACGGGGGCGCTGCTGCCCAACCCACGGGTCTGGATGTTTTCAGGCTGCATGCCGACTTTGGTCAGTGCTTTGACCACGCTGTTGGCACGGCGCACAGACAGTTGTTGGTTGTAGGACTCTTGCCCCGAAGAGTCGGTGTGCCCGTCTACCCGCACGCGCGGGATGTCGGCGGCAAGCAATGCGGTACCAATACGTTCAACGACTTGCTGGCTTTGCGGGTTGAGGGCATCCAGGTCACTGCCAAACAACACCTTGCCCGACAGGTCAAACGCCCAGCCTTCGTCGGTCAGCTGGAAACCTTGTTCCTTCAACACGGCGATCTGCGCGGCGCTCAGGCCTTTTTGCGGAGCGGCGGTCTGGCAGCCGGTCAAGACCAGCACGGCCATTAACCAGACCACGCCGAACAGCTGTTGGTAGCGACGAGTGACTGTATGCATGGGGGTTAAGCTCCTGGTAATAGCGGGGTTGGCGAGTACTCCGACTCGGCAAGTTGTTGTCCGCCCCGGGCGAGGCGTTTGGCTTGGTACATCGCCGCATCCGCTGCGCAGAGCAGCAAGTCCGGGGTTGCACCGTGTTCGGGATATACGGCGATGCCGATGCTGAGCGAGGTCACGATGCTGATGTGACCGGGCAACTCGACCGGCTCCTGCATGCTGGCAATGATCTTGTCGGCGATGCGCTGGGCGTCTTCAACGTGATACAGCGGCGCCAGGAGGATGGCGAATTCGTCGCCGCCAAAACGCGCAACCACGTCGTCTTCGCGCAATTGCGCGCGCACGCGGGTGGCCACGGCGACCAGGACGGCATCACCGGCGGCATGGCCGTAGGTGTCATTGATGTTTTTGAAGCGATCGCTGTCGAGAAACAGCACGGCGACTTTATCGTTGGCCGGGTTGGTCGAGCGCAGGGTTCGCGCCAGCCGCGCAGCAAAGTAGGCGCGATTGGGCAGATTGGTGAGCGAGTCATGGCTGGCCTTATGCGCCAGCGCCTGATTTTCGCTTTTCAGGTGGCTTTGCCAAGACTCCAACTCGTCCAGCAATGCATTGAAGTCATTGCCCAGGCTGTCCATTTCAGCAATCTGCGCAGAGGGCACGCGGCGGTTGAAAGCTCGTTCACTGCGTGCAGCGTGGGCCACTTCAGCCAGTTTGTGCAAAGGTCCGGTGATGCCATTGAGCAAGCGCCGCGACAAGTACAGCGCACTCCAGGCGCTGAGTGCGGTACAGACGATGACGCCAAACAATCCGCTGAGCAAAAAGCGCAACACATTGGCACCGTGCCCGCTGACGATAACCGCCCCTACCTGCTTGCCCTGATGCTCAATCGGCACGCTAATCGGCTGCTCGAGCAAACCATTGGCCAAGAGCATTTCGACCCGCGACAGAAAGCCGCTTTCCGGACGGCGCCAGTAGGCCAGCAACTCACCCTCGACGTTGTAGATTTTGGCTTCGGCCACGGCTTCGGTGGACGCGATCATGGCCAGCGCTTCGGACGCGGCTGTTTTGTCATCAAACACCACGGCGGCCTCGACGGTGTAGTTGATGGCCCGCGCAATCAAATGCAGGTTGTGATCGGCGTACACCTTGAGCGCAAGGATGCCCAGCAGCGTCAATGAAAGGCTGGCCAGCACTACGGCGACCAAGGCCACACTCAAATGCCCGCGACGCAACACCGAGCGCAGCCTGCGACGGTTACGAGAACGCTTGATCAGGCTCATGGCTGTGCGACCCGGCGGCGTGACAGTTGCAACACGCTGGGGTGAATACGCACGCCGCTGCGGGCAACCGAGTCGAGGTTCACTTCAAACGCTACTTGATCATCGCGCACGTTCAGGCAAAACAAACTGCCGACCGTGCACTGGCTGACCTCTTCACTGATGCTCAGCACGGCTTGGCCAGCCAGGATGTCGAACACGTAGGTGCGCTCTTCTGTGCTTAATTTGCCCAGATAGACGGCGTGACAGGCGGTGGCAATTGCCGGATTGTTCGCCAGCAAACGAGTGACATGGACCGGCCTGCCGCTGGATTGAGTCGTACCTTTGAGTAAGTCGTCGGTGTATTCGGTAGGACCGATCACACACAGTTCCAACTGGGCAGGCTCGGCAGGCCAACGCGCATAACTGAGGATACCGAGCACCACTTGGGTCACAGCCTTGGCGCGCTGATCCGCCAGATTAACGGAAGCGTCAGGTTGGGCCAGGCAGGGAGTGCTGAACAGCAACAGGCAAAGAGACAGGCATCGCAGCCAACCTCCAAAACGCTGCTCTGTCGATGAGGCAGCCACATCCATGCAGGAAATCTCTGTATTCATTCCAGGAATAATGTCGAAACGATACCACAGCCCGAACAGGGGCTGTGATACCGGTCGCCTTATTGCCGGCTCAGTGCCTCCCTTTTCAGGGCGCTCACCCCAAGCCCAACATCAGGCCACTCAAGCGTTTGACCTTGCGCTGCACAGCCTCTTCGAAGACTCCGGCGCGAGGCTCGACCAAACTGAACCAGTGTTTGGCGCGGGTGATACCTGTGTAGATCAGCTCTTTGGTCAGCACGGGGTTAAGCGCTTCGGGGAGTACCAGCGCGGTGTGCGAAAACTCCGAGCCTTGGGATTTGTGCACGGTCATGGCGTACACGGTTTCCACATCATTCAGACGGCTTGGCAGTACAAAGCGGATGCCGCCCTGCCCGTCATTGCGGGCAAAGGCCACGCGCAAGACGTGGCGTTGGCTCTGGCCGTCCTGCTCGGGCAGTTTGAGGGCAATACCAATGTCGCCGTTCATCAGCCCCAGGCCGTAGTCGTTACGGGTCATCAACACCGGCCGCCCCTCGTACCAATGCTGGTCGCTGTCAATCAGCTTGCGGGCGAACAAGGCTCGGGTAATTCGCTCGTTCAGGCCTTCAACACCCCAAGGCCCTTTACGCACGGCGCACAGCACCTGAAACGCTTCGAAGGCCTCCAGCACTTTGCCGGCCCACGCGGCCCAGCAGGGGTCTTCAAGGCCCGCCGCCGCGAGCGGACGCTGATCACGCAGGACTTCAAGGTAATGCCGATAGCCTTTGGCCTCTGCCCCTCGACCTTCCAGCGCCAGACGCTCAAAGGCCCGGTCTTGCTCGCCCTTGAGCGGCAAGGCAAAGAGGTCGGAGTAAGTACCCGCCGTCAACAGCGCCCGAGCTTCTTGCGGCAGTTGCTGGTTGACCCGGCGCGACAGTTGGCCGATGCCGCTGCCTTCACCAAAGCGCCGCGAATGACGCAGCATGACCACTTGCTGAGCCAGCGGGTGGGTGCCGTCGAGGTCTTGTTGCAAACCGCTGGCGGCAAGGTTTTCGCCGCTGACCGCTTCCAGCCATTGACGGGTTTGCGGGGTGTACCAGCCCGCTTCGGCATCGCGGCACAAATCGCCCAATACCGCACCCGCCTCGACCGAGGCCAGCTGGTCCTTGTCACCCAACAGCACCAGCCGGGCATGTTCGGGCAATGCGTCCAGCAGGTTGGCCATCATTTCAAGGTCGATCATCGAGGCTTCATCGACGACCAAGACGTCCAGCGGCAGGCGATTGCCAGCGTGATGCCGAAAATGCCGCGTGCCGGGGCGGCTGCCCAGCAAGCGGTGAACGGTGGTGACATCACTGGGGATTTTTTGCCGAACCTTGTCGTCCACTTCCAACGATTTAACTTGCAGGCTGATGGACTCGGTCAAGCGCGCAGCGGCTTTGCCCGTGGGCGCTGCCAGGCGGATTCGCAAGGGAGCGCCCGCTTCAACCGCCGGGGCCTGGAGCAGCGCCAGTAAACGCACGACGGTGGTGGTTTTGCCGGTGCCCGGACCGCCCGTGACGATGCTGAAGGCACCGCGTGTGGCCAACGCACAGGCCAGCTTTTGCCAGTCAATCGGCGCATTGCCCTGCGCAGCACCGAAAAGCCCGTTCAGCCGCGCAGGCAAATCGGCAGGCGTGGGTTCGGGAGATGAAAGACGCTGGCGCAATGCGCTGTCGATTCTTCGCTCATAGGCCCAATAGCGGCGTAGGTACAGACGACGCTCGCAGAGCACCAAAGGGCGGCTCGACGAGTCAGCCGATGGCTCGCCCGCCTGCTCAACCAACGCGCTGTTCTGTAGGGCTTTGCACCAAGTATCGCCATCCAGCGCCTCAAGCAGTTGCGAGGGCAACAACATGGCACCGGTTTGCGGGTCACCTTCGGGCGGCAATGACAGTGCGAAGTCCGGTTGTTTAAGGGTTTCAAACAGGTCGAGGCAGACGTGGCCGTGGCCCAGTTGGTGACTGGTCAGGGCCGCGGCCAACAGCACCAATGGGTCGCCCTGCGGGTCGCGTTCATGCACAAACGCAACAAAGGCTTTGTCCAGTGCGCGCAGCCAGCCGCGCTCAACCCAACGCTCAAGCAACAGCAGCAAATCGGCGGCGTGTTTCAAGGGCTGGAGCTGGGCCAGGCTTTCGGCCGTTAATGGCGTGGGCAACAGTTCGGCAAACGAACGACTCATAACAACACTCCCTGTTCCCACGCCGGTTCAGCGGGTTTGAGCTGCGGTTTGCCCTGGAACAGCAAGTCCAGGCTTTCGATCAATTGTTTGGGTGGTCGGGCAAAAAACACCCCCTGGCTTTGCGAGCGCGTGCCACGCAAGAACAGGTACAACGCGCCGCCCATGTGCTGGTCGTAGTCGTAATCCGCCAGGCGGGCCTTGAGTTGACGGTGCAGGGCCAGCAGGTACAAGACGTATTGCAGGTCGTAGCGGTTGTCCAGAATCGAGGTGTTCATCGCCTGTTCGGTGTAGGCCGAATCGTCGGCACCCAGCCAATTGGATTTGTAGTCCGCCACGTAGTACCGGCCTTCGTGTTCGAACGTCAGGTCGATAAAGCCTTTGAACATGCCATTGAGCAGGCTCGGTTCAGCAGCGGCACGCGCCGCGCCGCCGTGGGTGTGTGCGCGCACGAGCTGGTCCAGTTGCAAGACATCGACTTTGTGGCTGGCGAACCAGAATTCCATTTCGATTTGATACTGGCTCAGTTCACTCAGTACCACAGCAGGCTGGCCGTTATTCAGACGCAATGGCTCATGTTGCAGATGCTGCAACCAGTCGCTCAAGGTGTCTATCCAGCCTTGCCAGCCGCGTCGGTTACAACGCCGGGCTACGGCGTCTTTGACGGTGTCGGCATCGGCGCTGAAGCCTTCACTGCCCGCCCACTCCAGCAAGCCGTGAAGGAAGGTCCCGGGGTTCGGCCCACGCGGGAATCGGTGGATATCGCCACCGCTGAGCAACACATCACGCGGTGCATCCGGGTCCAGTCGTTCATCGTCCGAGAGTTTTTGCGCCAGGGCGCTGTCAGGGGCTTCGGCAGGGCTGAGGCTGTCACCAATGCGCAATGCGCTGTAGGACGCAATCCACCAGTTTTCTGCCGCACGACGGGTCGGCACCAACGGTTTGAGCAAGGTGGCCTGATTGAGCGGTGGGTAAAAACGGTCATCATTGACGGCTGGAACGGGGCCGTACTGGATCGCCGTGCAGTCTTGCTGCAAGTCCGCCAGCCAGCGTTCTAAAGCTGTGGACTCAGTCAGCAGCGCACCGCCACCCAGCAGGTAGCCCAAAGCCGAGAGGTGCAGGACAGAACGGTTGTTGTTGCCGCGCTTAAGATCGGCAACACCCAGCCAGCAGGCATACTCAGCACGCGTCAGTGCCACGTAGAGCAGGCGTAGGTCTTCGGCCAGGCGCTCGTCATCCGCTTGAGTGATCAGCTCGGGCGTCGGCTTCAGGCTAACGTGAGCGTTGCCCTGCACATCGTGGTAATGCAGCGGCAAACGGCTGCCATCCACAGGCTTGGTCGAGCAGATAAACGGCAAAAATACCAAGGGGTATTGCAGGCCCTTGGATTTGTGGATGGTCACCACTTTGACCAACTGTTCATCGCTTTCAAGGCGCAGAATTTGTTCTTCGCCCGCTTGCCCGGACAAGGCCAGGTGTTCGGCCAAATGCCGGATCAATGCTTGCTCGCCATCCAGTTCCGCGGCGGCTTGTTGCAGCAACTCAGACAGGTGCAACAGGTTGGTCAGCACGCGCTCACCGTCCGGGCGGGCGATCAAGGCCTGAGGTAATTCAAAGTCATGCAACAGGCGGCGCAACATGGCGAGTACACCCTGCTTGCGCCAGGTTTCGCGGTAGCCACGGAACTGCATGACACGCCGCTCCCAGGCCAGTTCGTCCTGGTTCAGGCGTTCGAGTTCAATCAGCGGTAAATCCAGGGTGATGCAAGCCAAGGCGGCGCGTAGCGGGCGCTCAACGTCCGGCTCGGCGCAGGCTTTGAGCCAGGCCAAGACATCGTGGGCTTCCTGCGCGGCGTAGACCGAATCCTTATCCGACAGGTAAACGCTACGTACACCTCGCGCTGATAATTCTCGCCGTACAGCCTGAGCTTCCTTACCGTCGCGGACCAGAATGGCAATGTCAGCGGGCAACAGACCTTTTAAGGGCTGGCCTTCTCTGGCGAAGCCACAGCGACCTTGTTGCCCACCATTGAGCAACTCGACAATTTGGCTGGCACACACCGCCGCTAGTTGCTGGCGATACACGATGCCCGAGACTGGTTGCTCGGAAGGTAACTGCCAAAAAGTTAAAGGTGTGATGGGCTGGCCATCCAGTTGCAACGTGTCTTTGCGCCCCGAAGATTTAACCGGGGCAAAAGGCACAGGGTTTTCATCGCCATCACGGAACAAAAAAGCGCCGCGCCCGGTGTCTCGCTGCTCGGCCCGCTCAAAGACCAGGTTGACCGCCTCGACCATGGCATGACTGGAGCGAAAGTTGGTGTCCAGCGTATGCAGCCGGCCACTGGTGGCCTGGCGGGCGCGCAAGTAGGTATAGATGTCCGCGCCACGGAAGGCATAAATCGCCTGTTTGGGGTCGCCGATCAGGAACAAGCCCGTTTCCGGGGTGTTGTCTTCGATGCGGTAGATGGTTTCGAAGATGCGGTACTGCACCGGGTCGGTGTCCTGGAACTCATCGATCAACGCGACAGGGAATTGCTCGCGGATCAAGGTCGCCAATCGCTCACCGGCCTCAGCCTGCAGCGCGGCATCGAGCCTGAGCAGCATGTCATCAAAGCCCATCTCGGCACGGCGGCGCTTTTCTGCTTCAAAGCGTGCGCTCACCCAGCGGGCTGCGTGCTCCAGTACGGCAGCATCCGGGCTGGGCAAAGCATCCAGCGCTGTTTTCAGCCCTGCCATGGCGTCCAGCCCAGGGTGATGAGGGGGATCGCCCTTCCAGGCTTCGGCCATGCCGTCTGGTGTCAGGCGGGTAAAGCCGGTGCCCAGATCAAGCTGCTCTTGAGACTCGTCAGAGGCCCAGGCGCTGAGCTTTTCAAACCAGGGTTCGAAGTAGCGCGCCTGCATTTTCCGACCGTCAACGGCTTTGGCGGCCACGCCTTGCAGGCAGATATCGCGCAGCTCTTGAGCCCATTGCAACCACGGGGTTTTGAGCTGTGACAGCGCCTGACGACGCTCTTGCAGGCAGGCTTCAATAATCTCAGCCGGGGTTTGTTCTGCATTTGCTGTAGGACGAGAGCTGCCAAACAAGGCGCGAACACGTGGCATTAAAGCGCCTGGTCCGCCCCAGTTAGCCCGTACCCAGTTCAGCGCGTCACCGTGCATGGGGTAGCAGAACAGTCGCCAGTAATCGCGCAGCACTTCGCCGAGCAAATCGCTATGGTCGGTTTCGAGGGTTTGGGTGAACAGGCTGCCACTGTCGAAGGCGTGCTCGCGCAACATGCGTTGGCACCAACTGTGGATCGTCGAAACGGCAGCTTCATCCATCCATTGCGCGGCGATGTCGAGGCGGCCAGCGCAGGCGGCCCACTGCTCAGGCGCGAACTCATCACGCAGTTGTTCAACCAGCGCATCCGGGGCTTTGATTTCGTCACGGAAAAACCGCGCCGCTTCAGCGAGCCGAGTGCGGATGCGATCACGCAGTTCTTTGGTGGCGGCGTCGGTAAAGGTCACCACCAGAATTTGCGGGGGCAATAACTCACGGCCAAACCCGGATTCGGCGCCGCCATGGCCCAATATCAGGCGCAGGTAGAGGGCCGAGATAGTGAAGGTTTTGCCGGTCCCGGCGCTGGCTTCGATCAGTTGGCTGCCACGTAGGGGAAAAGCCAACGCCAAAGGTACTTTTTGCTCGCTCATTAGCGGGACTCCTCGCTGTTTAATGAGCGCCAAGGCGCATCAAAGAGTGGGCGATAGAGTGCATCGCACCAGTCTTCAAATTCACCGTCGGCCATCAATGCGGCGTAATCGGGGAACTGGCGCGCCAGTGCTGCACTTTCACGGCGCTCGCCGTCGCTGGTTTGACCGTCACCTTCGTAGGCTTTTTGCGCGGCGGCATCGGCCTTGGCCGGATCGCTCTGGGCCAGCCAGGCGAACGCCGTTTTAACCGCAACCGGCAGCGGGCGGCCCATGCCGACCTTCCAGGCCATGAGTAAATTACCCAGAATATCGCGGGCCTGGTCGGGGCTTATCGGGGTGAGCAGCAAGGTGTCATCACTGGCAACCAGGGCAGTGGACATGTCCAGGCCACTGGCGCAGGCCACCAGGTGATTGACCCATGAGCGCGTCAGACGATGCCATTTGCGCGTTTTAATCGCCCCAATGCTGTTAGGAATCGTGGTGATGGACAGTAGGCCGTTGTCACTGCGTTGATGCAGATTGCTCAGCCACCCTTCCAGCATCAGCCCGTGACCTTCAAAACTCACCGGCAGTGCGCTGTTGAGCGGCGTTGGCCACAAAGCCAGAAGCTGTTGATAGCGCTGCAGGACGTCAGGGAGTGGCTCAATCAGTTCGTGTTGCAGGCACTCTCCGAAGCCTGCCATCGGTAACAAACCGCTGCCTTGCAGACGTCGGGCGCGGTGCTCTAACGCCTGTTCCGGCTGATCTGGCTGAGCGAGGGCCGCTTCAAGCAGGCTGTCGCTGAGGGTGTAACGCTGCAGCGCGTCGAGCACGAAAGGTTCTTCATCTTCCAGCGGCACTTCAGCCGCTTCAAAAAACACTTTCAGACGCTGACTAAAGAAGTGGCGCACAGGGTTTCGCAAGAAGTCCTGCAACTGAGTGAGGTTCAAAGGCTCTTCCTGCTCGTGGGCCGCCAGTGTTCCGGGCAACACCGGGACCGTCTGTGGTTCGTGCAGTTGTTGCCATTCACGGGCATAGCTGAACAGGCGAGGATCACCTTCGTGAAAGTAACGCGTGCTGAAGGGTTGCAGCGGGTGCTCTTGGGTCATGGCCTCTAGCAGGTCATGACCTTCTTGAAGGTGCCAGCCACTGGCAAGGTGATCGCGCAATTGGCCAATCAAAACGCAGGCAGGACGCTCGCTGTTGTCGCGAATACTGCGCCCTACCCAACTGATATAAAGCTGCTCGCGGGCAGACAACAGCGCCTCGAGCAGTAGGTAACGGTCATCCTCACGGCGGGAACGATCACCTGGGCGGTAGTCACTGCCCATTAAGTCGAAGTCCAGCGGCGGCTGCGCACGCGGGTAGTCACCATCATTCATGCCGAGCAGGCAGACGAGTTTGAAGGGGATCGCACGCATCGGCATGAGGGTGCAAAAGTTGACGGCCCCGGCGAGGAAGCGCTGAGACAACTTGCCTTGGTCAAGGCCCGCCAACCAGGCTTCACGTACCACGGTTAACGGTAATTCGTCTTGCAGGCCAACCAGCTCACAGGTTTCGAGCCAGGTCTCACGCAGTTCCTCGAGCTGGGCCAGCAAGTAGTCGTCGTGCTCAGTCTCGGCCAGGAAGAATAACTGCATTAACGCTTGCAGGCGCTCGCCCCATTGTTGCGGTAGTGCCGGTTGCGACAGTTCTTGGTGGGCGATTTCCAGAGCATCAAGCAGGGCCACCAACGGGCCGATCAATACCGCATCCAGGCCGCCGATTTCATCGTAAGGCTCAATACCATCGCAGGCGTCACCACTGCCGACCGCATAACCCAGCAACATGCGGCGCAAGCCGAACCGCCAACTGTTTTGCTCCAGGTCCATCGGCAAACCGAGGCCTGCACGCTGCTGTGCATTCAGCCCCCAGCGAATGCCAGCGCCTTCGATCCAACGGTGCAGCGTCGGTAAATCACGCTCTTGCACGTTGAAGCGGGCCCGCAAGGCTGGAACATCCAGCAGGTCAAGTATCTCGCTGACCGGGAAACGGCTGTCAGGCAATTTGAGCAGGTGTTCAATGGCAATCAGTAGCGGGTCACGGCCACGCTGACCTTGGTCGGCTAGGGTGTAGGGGATAAAACGGCGGTCGTCGCGCTCGATCTGACCAAACACGGCGCGGATATGCGGGGCATAGCTGTCGATATCCGGCACCATCACGATTACATCGCGCGGCTGCAGGTCCGGGTTGTCGCTAAATCGCTTGAGTAACTGGTCGTGCAGGATCTCGACTTCCCGTTGCGCACTGTGGGCAATGTGGAAGCGGATGGAGTGATCAGTTTCTAAATCGACAGCGGGCCACAGTTCACGGGTTTCGTTAAGGGGGCGCAACTCAAGAATGTCGTCTTGCAGTTGATTGAGCAGGTTGCGTGGCTCAACTTCACTGAACAGGTCGATGCGGCCATCACGAAACGCACTGCGATAGCTGTTGGGATCGTCGTAGCTATCGAGCAAGTTGATGTAGTCGCGACCTTGTTTACCCCACGCGGCGAGCAATGGATGCGCGTGTTGATGCAGGATGTCGAGATCCAGCGCTGTGGGCATCCCGGCTTTGCGTGCTTGGCGTTTGTACTGATGGCGTAGCAGATCTTTGTCCGCGACGATGTCAGACCAATGGTGGCGACAAGGATTGTGCACGCACAACAGGACTTGGCTAAAACGTGCGAGCCCTGCCAAGGCTTCCAGCGCTTGAGCGGGCAGTGACGAAATGCCGAAAACGATCACCCGGGCAGGCAGGCCGGGCGGTGCGTGTTCGAGACTGTTTATCTTCTCGATAAAACGTTGGTGAACCCCCGCACGGCTTTGCGACATGCCTTCCTCGCCAACGTCGAGCAGCAAGGCTCGCCATAGCTCGGCTTGCCAGCAGTTGGCAGGGCTTAAAGCTGGGCTTTCACCTCGGGCATTGCGTAATTGATGACGACCGGCGGCCCAGTCCTCCAGCCAGTCGGCACGATAAACCTGATATTGGTCGAACAAATCGGCCAGGCGTTCTGACAGTTGATAGCGCTTACGCAGATCGGTGTCTTGCGTCAGAAAGCGCTGCAAGGGTTCGAAGTGCGGCTGATCGATAAGGGCCGGGAGCAAGCGCATGAGACGCCACGTCAGGGGCGCTTTATCGAGCAGCGATTTGGCTGGGATTTCCTCGCTGCCTAATACCATCCGATACAACTGCCACATGAAACTGCCGGGCAGTTGCACGTCTACTGCCGCCGCAATACCGCAGCCGCCCAGATCATCATCTTGAGCATCTTCGGCCAGAGCCAGCTTTAGCCATTGGGCGATACCGTTGCTCTGCACAAGAGCAATTTCATTCTCCAGAGGCGCCAAGGGGTAAAGGCGCATCCAGCTCACGACCAGACTGCGTAACTCATCAAGGCGGTTACCGTGGACCACCATAAAACCTGCATTGAGAGACGTAGTAACCGGCATGACGGCATCCTTAGGAGAAAGCAAAATCCAAAGGAGAACCTTAACATTGCTCGGGGGAATTGGCGCATTGCAAGCTGCAAGCTGCAAGCTGCAAGCTGCAAGCTGCAAGCTGCAAGCTGCAAGCTGCAAGCTGCAAGCTGCAAGCTGCAAGCTGCAAGCTGCAAGCTGCAAGCTGCAAGAGCGTGGGGGGCTTGG
>NZ_JASCPQ010000100.1:0-19142 GCF_029959305.1 Pseudomonas sp. PS01297 | reverse complement strand
CGGCCACTTAGGGTTCCGGCCTTACGCCGTGCCACTTTGAAAAGCGCAAAGTGGCCAAACGCTTTTTGCCCCAACCCCTCGGTGCCTCGCTGTGGCTCGGCATGCCCTCACCACAGGCCTTGCTCCGTGGGCCCGCCGCGATCGGCCATCCCTGGCCGTGTCGCGGCTAACCCGGCGTCCTGCCGGGTTACCCACTGCGCAAAACCTGTGTTCGGCCAGCGTGGTTTAACGGGGCTTCTTAGATCAAGATCACAAGCCAGATCAAGATCAACAGCTCGCGAGCAAGCTCGCTCCTACAGTCTTTAGAATCAATCACTTATTTTGTGTTTGATAAGAGGGGCTGCCCCGTCTATAACGCCGCGCTGTCGCGCTGCAAACAGGCCGCCGAGTAACTTCAGCATCCCCAATCGGTTCCCTCTCCTTCGGGAGAGGCGTGGTGAGGGGGGCTAAGACCGCGAGCACGCTGGCTACAGCGCTTTATTTACTGTTGCACATGACACCGGACACCCGTCTCAAGCACTTGCGGCTGTTGGCAGCCGTCGGTGCTCAGGCTGCAGCGTTCGCGGAAGAAACACCCCTGGGGAAGGTTTCGGTTGCCCGGCAATTCGGTGGGCGCTGCCACCTGTTCGGCCCGCAATGGCACGCCCAGGCGGGGAACAGCTTCGAAGAGCAAGCGGGTGTACGGGTGGCGTGGCTGGTCAAGAACTTGCGCCGCGTTGCCGAGCTCGACGATCTGCCCCAAGTACATCACGGCCACCCGGTCAGACATGTGCCGTACCACCGAGACGTTATGGGAAATCAGGATGTAGGTCAGATTGCGCGCCCGTTGTAACTCGGCCAGCAGGTTGAGGATCTGCGCCTGCACCGAGATGTCCAGCGCAGAGGTGGGCTCGTCGAGCACGATGATGTCCGGGTCCGAAGACAAGGCTCTGGCAATGGCGATCCGCTGACGCTGGCCGCCGGAGAACTGGTGGGCAAAACGGTCCAGGTATTCCGGACGGATACCGACCTGGGCTGCCACTTTCGAGGCAATGTCGCGCATCTGTTCGCGTGAGCGCATACCGCGCGCATAGAGCGGCTCGGTGATGATGCGCCAGATCGGCAACCTCGGGTTCAGTGATGATTGCGGGTCCTGGAAGACGATTTGCACATTGCTGCTGCCCTGGCCTTTGTTGCCGTTGGCCCAGCTCAACGTGCCACTGCTGGGGGCAACCAGGCCCATCAGCACTTGCGCCAGGGTACTTTTGCCACAGCCGGACTCTCCGACGATGCCCAGGGTTTCCCCGGCCCTGACCTGAAGGTCGATGCCATTGAGGGCATGGGCATAGCCGCGGGGCCGTCCCAGCCAGTCATTGCTGACGGGGAAGCGCACGCGCACGTCGGTCAATTGAAGGATCTCGTGAGGCACCACGGCCACCGATTCAGACACTGCACTGTTCATCACGAAAGCTCCTTATGCGGTAGCCAGCAAGCGCTTTTACGTTGTTCATCGTAGTTGATGGCGGTCAACACCGGCCGCTCGCTGCACATCGGCAACGCATGCTGGCAGCGCTCCGCGAACGTGCAGCCGACGGGCAGGCGCGAGAGATTCGGCACTTGCCCGGGAATGGTCATCAAGGGCTGCCCCGGCTCGACCATTTCCGGCAGACCGCTGAGCAACCCTTGGGTGTAGGGATGGCGCGGATGGCGCATCACATCCGCGGTCAGCCCTTGCTCAACCACCGCGCCGGTGTACATCACGTACACCCGGTCACAGAACTGCGACACCAGGGCCATGTCGTGGGTGATCAACAGAATGGCAGTCCCTTTTTGCCGGGCCTTTTCTTGCAGTAACAGCAGCACCTGGCGTTGCACCGTGACGTCGAGCGCGGTGGTGGGTTCATCGGCGATCAGCAACTGCGGCTCACACGAGAACGCCAGGGCAATCATGACCCGCTGGCGCATGCCGCCCGACAGTTCGAACGGGTAGCTGTCCAGAACCTGCTCGGGGCTGGCGATATGCATGTCGCGCAGCAGCTCGATGGCCTTGGCCCGGGCCTGTTGTGTGCTGATTTTCTGGTGATGGATGATCACGTCGAGCATTTGCCGACCGATCCGCCGCGTCGGGTTGAGCGCGGTCATCGGCTCCTGGAAGATCATCGCCGCATCACGGCCGCGAATCTTCAAAAGCTCTTTTTCAGGGGTGTTGAGCATGTCGCGATCGAGCATGCTCAGGCTGCCGGAGGTGATCCGGTAACTGCGCTCGGGCAGCAAGCGCATGCTGAGCATCGCGGTGACGGATTTACCCGACCCGGACTCGCCGACCACGCCCACAATTTCGCCGGGGTTGACGTGCAACGACACGCCGTTGAGTGCCTTGACGCTGCTCTTGTAGGCCGGGAACTCCAGGCTCAAGTTGTCGATGGCCAACACTGGATTGCAAGTCGACATGCTTATTTCCCCTGCTGGCGTGGATCGAGCAGATCGCGTACGCCATCGCCCAACAAATTGAAGCCCGTCGCCGTGATCAGAATGGCCAGCCCCGGGAAGGTGGAGTACCACCAGTTATCCAGAATGTAATTGCGCCCGGTGGCGACCATTGCCCCCCACTCAGCGGTGGGTTGTTGCGCACCCAGACCGATAAAGCCCAGGGCCGAGGCCATGAGAATGGCGCTGCCGATGTCCAGGCTCAGTTGCACCAGCAACGGTGGCATGGCGTTGCGCGCAACGTGCCAGTGGACCATGTGCCAGCGCTCGGCACCGAAGGTTTCGGCGGCCTTGACGTAGCCCATCTGGCGAATGCTCAAAGACTGGCCGCGGGCCAATCGCACATAAGAAGGAATTCGCACCAGAGTAATCGCCAACATGGCATTGAACAGGCTGGCGCCCAGAGCGGCCGCCAGGGCCATGATCAGCACCAGTGACGGCACCGACAGCATGATGTCCATCATGCGCATGGTCACGGCGTCGAAACGCCCGCCAATCACCCCGGAAAAACAGCCCAGCAGCCCGCCGATAAAACACGCGGAAAAGGCCACGAACAAACCGACGCCGACCGATTGACGGCTGCCGAACAGGACCCGGCTGAACAGGTCACGGCCTACTTCATCGGTACCGAACCAGTGCTCGGCAGACGGTGCGGCCAAACGCGCCGAGAGGTTCAGGGCGTTAGGGTCATGGCTGGCCAGCCACGGCGCGAAGATCATGCACAGCACTACCATCAGGGTGATGGCCAGCCCGGCCATGGTCAGCGGGCTGCGGCGGATCTGATGGATCAAGTAGGCGGTTTGCTCGCGCCAGCGCGGGGTAGGGGCGGCGGAAGTCAGAGGGACGGACATTTCAATTCACCTCGCCGATACGCGGGTCGATCACGCGATACAGAAGATCGATGGCCATGTTCAGCAACACATAGATAAACGACACCAAAATGGCGAAACCCATCACCGCCGGGAAATCCAGCGACTGGATCGACTTGACGACGTAGGCGCCCATGCCGGGCCAGGCGAAGACGGTCTCGGTGAGCACTGCGCCGTAGAGCAGGTCGCCCAAGGTCAGGCCGAGCACCGTCACCGAAGGGATCAACGCATTAGGCAGGGCGTGGCGCAGGATCACGGTCCAGCGCGACAGGCCATAGGCGCGGGCCGTGCGGATATAGTCCTCGCCGAGTTGGTCGAGCATGGCGGAGCGAATTTGCCGGGCGATCACCCCCAAGGTCACGAAACCTAGTGTGGCGGCGGGCAGGATGAGGTGTTTGAGCGCGTCCATAAACAGGCTGAAGTTTCCGGCCAGCAGGGCGTCAATCAGGTAGAACCCGGTGATCGTTGTTGGCGGGGCAAGCCCTTCGGACAGACGTCCGCCACCGGGCAGCCAGCCCAGATGGCCATAAAACAGCACGATGGCGCCCAGACCCAGCCAGAAAGCCGGAGTTGAAATCCCGGTGACCGCCAGGGTCCGTGCAATCTGGTCAATAGCGCGGTTGTGATAGACGGCCGACAACACACCCAGCGGTACGCCCACCACAATCGCCAGGAACAACGCGACCACCGCCAGTTCCAGGGTCGCCGGGAAGAACGCCTGCAGGTCTTCAAGCACCGGGCGATTGGTGCGGATCGACGTGCCGAGGTCGCCCTGCACCAGGTCCAGCAAGTAACGGCCATATTGTTGGTACAGCGGTAAATCCAGCCCCAGTTGATGGCGGATACCGGCCACCAGCTCATCGCTGGCACGGTCACCGGCAATCAGTCGGGCGGGGTCGCCAGGAATCAGGTGGGAAATGGCAAAAGTAATCAGCGAAACACCGAACACGACCAGCAACAGGCCAAGCAGGCGCTTGCGCAACAACGTCAGGAAGGCCATAAGGCACCTCTGTTACTCAAACGACAGATATCAGAAAACCGTGCACGCCTTTAGCGGCGTGCACGAAAGCGCTGGTTCACTTGCTCATGCTGCCCAGGTTGAACACCTGTTCGAGCATGGGGTTGAACACATAGCCTTTGACCGAATCACGCATCGGCAAGGTGTAGCTCTTTTGGTAGAGGTACACGTAAGCACTGTCGTTGAGCGCCAGCTTTTGCGCGTCCTGATACAACTCGACGCGCTTGGCCTGATCGCTGGTGGTGGCCGCTTCACGAATCAGCGTGTCGACCTGCGGGTTGCTGTAGAACGAGCGGTTGCCTTGCAAGCCCTGCATTTTGGAATCGAACCAGAAGTTCATGAACATGTACGGGTCGGCGAAGTCAGGGCTCCAGGTGCCGACGGCGATGTCGTAGTCGGCCTGGCCAACACGTTCGCGCAGGGTGGCGTTGGCGGTTTTTTCCATCTTGAGGTTAATGCCCAGTGGCATCAGGGCCGCTTGCAAGGTCAGGCCAATCGGTTCCCAGTTGGCGTCCTTGTCCGAGTACATGTAACTCAGGTTGGTGATCTTTTTCGGCACTTTGGCCAGGCTGTCGGCTGCTGCCGTCATGTCCTGCTTCATGTTCGGCAGCGAACTGTCATACGCCCACATGCCTTTGGGGATCGGCCCGTTCAGCAGTTCGGCCTTGTCCTTGAGAATGCCGCTGACGATGCCTTTGTAGTCCACCGCTTCGGTGATCGCACGGCGGGCGTCAACGTTGGTCAGCGGGCCTTTTTTGTTGTTGAGGTACAGGTAGGTCACCCGCAGGGACGGGTACTCTTTGACTGCTATGCCTGGCTTGCTGGCCAGTGCCCCCAACTGGTCTTCGGGCATGTCTTCAATAATGTCGAGGTCGCCACGTTCCAGTTGCAAGCGACGTACCGAAGGCTCGGCGATGATTTTCAACACCACGGTTTTCAACGCAGGCGCGGGGCCTGCGTAGTGAGGGTTTGGCTCCAGGGTCAGCGACTGGCCTTTTTGCCAGTTGGCCAGACGATAAGGGCCCGAACCTGCGGTGTGGCTGGACAGCCAGGCGTTGGTGTCTGCGCCTTTGTTCGCCACCAGCGGGTTGATCACCGAGGCGCCGTTGTGGGCCAGGGTGTAGAGGAACGGCGCAAAAGGTGTTTTCAGGGTGAAGCGGATGGTCTGCGGGTCAACCACAGTGACCACCATGTCTTCCGGGAATGCACCGGACGGCCCTTGCTTGAGGGTCATCAAACGGTCGAACGAGAATTTCACTGCTGCGGCGTCTACGGCGCTGCCGTCATCGAACTTGTTGCCCGGCTTGAGCTTGAATTCCCATACCAGGTTGTCGGGGGACACGGTCCAGCTTTCGGCCAGGTCGCCCTCGACTTCGGTGCTGCTCTTGTCACCGTCGGTCTTGTAGCCCACCAAGCGCTGATAGGACGGGTAGGTAATGGTCCAGTCGTTGTTATCAAACGTCACGGCGGGGTCGAGGGTTTGCGGGTCGGCGGGTTTGCCGATAATCAGCGTGTCCTGTGCCACGGCAGCGGTAGCAGCCTGCCAGGCGCCGAGGCTCAAGGCGGCACACAAAAAACTCAGCGCCAATCTGCGGGCACGGGGAGGGGTGTGGCGGTTCACGGGGTTCATGACGGTCATTGCCGGTTTCCTTCAACATTCGATGTCTGGAAGTGGGTCAGGTTTTTTTTTGGAATCTATAACCGGGCAGTAGCAGTTGAAGCATGTTTACAGCGTTTTTGTTGTTCTTTTCGGGCAGTGCGTTGGCCCTGAAACTCTTTGATTTCATCGACCTTTACGGCTCAAACAGGTGTTACTCGTGGATCAACGGGTAGTCGTCGGCGTTGGGTAATTCGTAATGCCACCATTCACTGGCGATCGGCTGGAAGCCGCCTCCGAGCATCACCCCTAATAGCAGCAAGCGATTGCGTTGCACCTGCACGGGCAAGTGTGGGTAGAACTGGTGCGAGGGTTCTTCCATGGTGTCGAAACCCGTGCCCATATCCAGCGCTACGCCGTCGCCGTCCACCAGTGTCAGGTCAACCGCGACACCACGACTGTGGTGTGAGCCCAGGTGCGGATCGCGCACGTAGTCGCCGTTGGGCAGGGCTTCCCACAACAGGAACTGCGCAGCAGGCGGCCGGTAGGCGTCATAAATCAGCAGGCTGTAACCGGCCAGTCGCGCCAGTTCGCTGGCCTTGCGCAGGCAGGCGGCGGCATCGCGATGCAGCAGGCAACGGGTTGTCGGGTAGATCACTTTGCCGGCCAGATTGTCGGCAGTGGCATAGATCATGTTGATCTGCACCTGAAACTGCCGGGCATCAATCTCAATCAGCGGGCTGGGACTGGTAACGCTCTGATTCACACACTCACTCCTGGTGAACTCGGTTGGGGCACTGCGCTTAACCTTCAAACTGGCCGAAGGCTTTTTGCAGTTGACGGTTCTTGGCCAAACGTTCGTCCAGATGCTCGCCATATTGCTGCGCAACAGCTGAAACCATGAGATTCAACAGGCATGCCAGCGGCGCCGGAGAATCCCAAAATTGGCCCACATCGGTTTTGATCTGCAACAGATCCAGCGCGTAGTCACGGGCCCACGGGCATTGCAGGTCGGTAATCAGGGCCAGCGGCAATGCGTTTTCAAGGGCCGCCTGGCAGAAGGTCTGGGTCACGCTGGAATACGCGCGAAAGTCGGCAATGATCGCGTAGGGGTTGTCGAAGCCTGAGTTCAACGTTTCGGCATAAATGCCGGACAGGCCGTCCACGTAGTAAACCTTGGGGCGGATGTACTCAAGGTGGCTGTGAAAGGCCGTGAGAATCCCGCGGGTGGACTGGATGCCGATAATAAACACGGCATCGGCTTCGTGGATGCGTTTGACGATCTGGGCAAAGGCTTCGCTGCGCGCCACTTCATAGACGTACTGGATCGCTTCGAATTCACGCTGCATCGAACGGTCGAGCGCGTCACCGCCGTTGCTTTCAGCGCGAAAGGCTGCAATCCGGTCGGTGATCAACCAGGACGCAGGCACTTCACCGCGCAAGCTCTGTTTGACGTCGTCGAGGTTCTGATAACCCAACGAGCGCAAGAACCGCCCGACCGAAATCCCGGTGGTTGAGGCTTGCAGCGCAATGCTGTCCGCGGACTCGAAAGGGAGTTGTTGCGGGTTGCCGAGCAAGTAACTGGCAATGCGTTTGCCGGTCGGCGTCATGCTGGAAAACTCGTTTTCCAGCAACTGAAAAAAATTGTTTTTTTCCATAAAGATCAACGCGCGCCGACAGGTGAGTGTTATACGAGTGTCATTTTCAATCTTGGTGTTATCAACATAACATCAGTCTTCGAGCGGACACAACGGCTTTTCTGCGGATTGCAGAGGAATTAATTTTTTGCGTGGGAATGCGTTCTTTAAGAGTGCCGTCCCGTCTTCGATTCCGTGCCGTCGCACAGCAAACAGGCCACCGACAGTCGTCAGCATCCCCCAATCGGTTCCCTCTCCTTCGGGAGAGGGCTAGGGTGAGGGGGGCTCTTACAGGGAGGATTAGCCGATTGGCTTGCGACTTCGGGTCAGTAGCCACAGCAGGTAAAACCCGCCCAATAGCCCGGTGGTCAGGCCGATGGGCAGGTTGAGGTTCAGCGGGAAGCGCTGGCTCACCAAGTCGGCGCTGAGTAACAGCAGGGCGCCCATGATGGCGCCGGACACCAGCGGGATGTCCGGTGAGCCGGTCAGGCGTCTGGCCAGTTGTGGCGCTGCCAAGGCGATAAAGCTGATCGGCCCGGCCGCCGCCGTGGCAATCGAGGTCAAGCCCACGGCGGCCATGACCATCACCAGTCGCGAGCGCTCAACCGGGACGCCCAGTTGGCAGGCGGTGTCGTCACCCATCTCCAGAATATTCAACGGCCGCGCATGGTAGATCGCAATCGGCACGATCAGCACAAAGCCTATTGCAGCCGGCAGCACGTGGGACCAGGTGCGGGTGTTCAGTGAACCCGACAACCACAGTTGCGCGGTCATGGCCTGATCGAGGTCGCCGGTCACCAGCAAGACAGTGTTGAGGCCGGTGAGCATGGCGCCGACGCCAATCCCCACCAACACCAGACGATAGCCGCCGGTGGTGCGGCCTTTCAGCGACAGGACAAACACCACGGCGGCTGTGCAGACGCCTGAGAGTACGGCCGCCAGCGAGGTGCCCAACGGCCCGGCATTGAACAGGATGATTTGCACAATGGCGCCACTGGCTGCGCCGGTGGTAAAGCCGATGATGTCCGGCGAGCCCAGCGCATTGCGCGAGATTGACTGAAACACCGATCCGGCCATGCCCAACGCGGCGCCGACGAACACGGCGGTAAGCACACGCGGCAAACGCACCCGCTGAATGATCCGCTCGGCCGTCGGGTTGTCACCCACGCCGAACAGGCTGGCGAGCACCTCGCCAGGGCTCAGGTGCAAGGTGCCGATGCCCAGTAACAGCACAGCCAGCAGCAGTGCCAAGAGCATTAAACCGGCGTTGATCAATGCCGCCCGTGGGCGCCAGACAAACGAGCAGTGGGCGAAACGAACCACGGCGGGCAGGCTGTTTTTCATAGTTGGCTCAGTCGGTACTTGCGCACCACAGCAATAAAGAAGGGCCCGCCGAGCAACAGGGCGACGATCCCGGCAGCGATTTCAGACGGGGCGACCACCAGTCGGCCCAGCACGTCGGCGCCCAGCAACAGAATGGCCGCGTAAAGCCCGGAGTAGGGCAGGATCCAGCGATAATCCGGGCCCACCAGCAAGCGGGCGATGTGCGGTGCCACCAGCCCGACAAAGGCAATCGGCCCGGCCCCGGCTGTGGCTGCCCCGGCCAGCAGCATGACCGCCAGGCACGCCAGCAGCCAGGTCGAGCGCGGGCTGGCGCCGAGTGCCAGGCCCAGGTCCTTACCCAACGCCAAGATGTTCAGGTTGCTGACAATCAGCAAGGCCACCGCGCAGCCGAGGCTGACCGCCACGGCCAAGACGGCGGCTGCCTCCAGCCCGCTGCGCTCAAGTGAACCGGAAGCCCAATGGCGGAACTGATCGAACACCTCGGTGGGGGCATTGAGGATGAAGATCCCGGTGATCGAGGTCAGCATGATCGACAAACCGGCCCCGGCCAGTACCAACCGCACCGGGTTGTTCCCGCTGGAGTGGGCATGGCCGATGATGAACACCGCTATCCCGGCCAGCCCGGCGCCGATAAAGGCAAACCAGACATAGGCCAGTGGCGTGACCACATGGAACGCCACCGCGCCGATGATCACCGCCAGCGCGGCACCGGCGTTGATCCCCAGCAGGCCTGGTTCGGCCAGCGGGTTGCGCGTCACGGCTTGCATGATCGCCCCGGCCACGCCCAGGGCCAGCCCCGCGAGGATCGCCACCAACGTGCGCGGCACGCGCATTTCGCGCACGATCAGGTGCAAGTCGTTGTGCCGGTCGTAGTGCCTGAGGGCGTCCAGCACCTGCGCCAGATCAATCGAGCGTGAGCCCAGCGTCAGGCTCAGCACGCTCATCAACAACAGCAGCGCAACGCCGCCGATCAGCCCCCGATAACGCTTGCGTTGGCGGGCATCACCGCGTGCGGTGTATTGCAAAGACAATGGCCTCACTCAGTGAAAACTCCGTGCCACGGTGTCGATCATTTGCCGCCCCGAGTAGTAGTCGATGCGAAACGAGCTGACTCCCAGCGGGTAGATCCGTTTATTGATCACCGCAGGCAGGTTGGCCAGCACTGGATCCGCGAGAAACGCTTGCACGTCGGCGTCATTGCCGCCGAGTAAAAACACGCTGTCACCGACAATCGCCCTGGACAGGTTTTCACGGGAAATAAAGCCCACGTCCGAGCTGCGTCGCACTTGCGCGTCCAGCGCCTCGGGCAAGCTCGCGACCTTGAAACCCAGCGCCGACAACAGGCGCGCCTGCGGGCTGCTCGGCAGGCCGACCGAGTAACTCCCGGCAATGTTATAGCCGACCACGCTCACCGGTTCGGCCGGCGGTGTCAGGGTCGCGGCAACCTGCGTGGTGTAGTCGTCAAAGCGCTTGATCGCATCCTGTGCCTGCTGTTCCAGGCCCGTCACCTTGCCCAGCTCAACCGCCATTTGCTGCCAGCTCTGGTTCGAGTAGTTGACCACGGTGGTGTTGATGCCCTGGGCTTGCAGTTCACCCTGATGCTGAATCACGCTGTCGGCCCCGGTGGCCGACAGCACCAGCAGGTCCGGGTCCTGGCCGATCACCGCTTCGATGTCGAACAGCAAATTGCTGTACAGCACCTGCACACCGCGTTGGTCGGCCACCTCAGCCCATTGCGTGAAAAAGCCCTTGGCGTCAGACAATCGGCTGGGGGTGGTCGCGGCGGTGGCGATCAAGGGCGCGTTCATGGCCAGCAAGATGCCGGTCACGCTGGGGGTGGTCGAAACGATGCGCCGGGGTGTGTCGGCGGCGTGGGCGACACTGGCCAGCAGCAAGGCCGCCAGCGACAACAAGGGCAGGGCGCGCAGTTTAATCATCGGTGCATGGCTCGTTGAGGTGATGGGCAAAGGTCGAGCCGCTGTATTGCTCGCGGAAATGCCCGGCTTGTACCAGACGCGGCATCACCTGCTGCAGAAATAAATGCACTGACTCGACAGCCCCTCCCGGCGCCGCGATAAAGCCGTCGATGGCACCCGAGTCGGCCCATTCAAGGATCTGCTCCACGGCATCATCGACGGTGCCCACCACTTGCCAGTGCGCCGCCGAGATCACTTCCGGGCGCAGCAGCAGTTGGTCAATGGTCAGTGATTCGCGTTCGATCAGGCGTCGCAGCAGGCTGTTATGGGTACGGCTCCCGGCACTGGGCGGTACTTCAGGCAGGTCTGCCCTGGTCACCAGGCGATCGGCTGCCCAGTTGCTCAGGTCGAGGCCGATCATGTCTTTGATTGAGGCCAGTTTGCGCGTGCGGTCTAGGCGTGCATGGGTTTGCATAAACAGGGCGCGGGCTTCTTCGCGGGTGGCGGCCAGGTACAGGCTGAGGCCGGGCAACAAACGAATATCCGCCGGATTGCGACCGTGGCGCAGGGCCCGTTCAGACAGGTCGCGGCGCAGGTCTTGGGCGGCCTCTATATCGGGCGTCGGGGCGAACACCAGGTCGGCCACCGAGGCCGCAAAATCGCGCCCGGAGTCTGACGCGCCGGCTTGAATCAGCGGGATGCGGGTGTCGGGGAAGGCGGGCAAATTGAGCGGGCCTTTGACCTTGAGGTGCTTGCCGTCATGGTTGATCGGATTGACCTGGGCCACGTCCGCATAACGGCCGCTGGCGCGGTCAATCTGCAAGGCTTCACTGGGGAAGCTGGCCCACAGCGCCTGCACCACCTGGGTAAATTCGGCGGCGCGCTCATAGCGCTCTTCGGCGCTGGGCATGTGTTCCAGGCCAAAATTTTCGTGGCCTTGCAGGGCGGTGACGATGTTCCAGCCCGCGCGGCCACGGCTCACCCAGTTCAGCGATTGCAACTGGCGGGCAACCACGTACGGTGGAAAAAAGGTGGTCGAGACGGTGGAGACCAGGCCGATATGCGTGGTTTCCCGGGCGACGGCCGCCAGTAGCACGGTGGGGTCGAGGCTGGCAAAGCCGGAGCCGCTGGCAAGCATTTCGGTGGGCATGCTGCTGACGTCCGGGCGGAACACAAAGTCCAGGTGTGCGGCTTCGGCGCGGCGGGCCAGGTCAATGGCGTAATCAGCGGTGAAAATCCCTTCGATGTTGCTGTTTTCGCGCCTCCAGCCGTCGCCGCTCAACCAGGTGGGCGCCAGGGACAGACCGATGTGCAGGTGTTTTTTGCGACTCATGATCAAACCTTTGTGACCTAAACAAAAAGATCGCGAGACAAGCTCGCTCCTACAGAGGGGCGGGGGATCAGAACGCGCCCTTGACCCCGATGCCGAACATCCGGGGTGTGGTCATGCTCGCTTCAAGGCCGCCGATGCCACGGTTTTGCTGCATGTAAATGGCGGAGCGGTCGTCGAAGACGTTCTTCACGTAGCCATACAACTCGACCGCTTCACTGAAGCGATAACTCATGCGCGCATCGGTCAGGGTGTACGAGTCGATGCTCAGGCTCTTGGTGTTGGCGGTGTCGGAGTAGTAGCCGTCGAAGTGCCGCACTTGCACCGACAGGTTGGCTTTATCGGTGATGTCCCAGCTCGGGCCAAAGCTCAGGCTGTAACCGGGTGAGCGGGCAAATTCATTGGCCTCATACGATTCGTTGCTGGAGATCTTGTCGATGCGGGTGCGCAAGGTGCCGACGCTGCCGCGCAGTTTGAGGGTGTCCAGCACTTGGTAGTCCGCGCCCAGCTCAAGCCCGTAGCCATGGGCTTTTTCGGCATTGATGGTGTACGACTGGGCGACGCCGGGCGAGATCACCACCGGGATGTTGTACTGCGCGTCCTTGAAGTCCATGTAGAACAGGTTGGCGCTGAGGATCAGCCGGTCATCGAGCAGGTTGGCGCGGGTGAACAGTTCATAGTTCCACACCGATTCTTCCTTGAAGTCCTGCCACTGGCGGGTGCTCAGGTTAAGCGACATACCGCCCGGGTTGTAGCCACGGCTGACCATCGCGCCGACGGTCCAGTCCGGGGTGGCGGCAAAGGCCAGCGACACTTTGGGCAGAAACGCCGAGAAGGTTTTCTGGTAGTCCAGCGGGCCGGGGGCGAGCACCGAGGTGCCCTGGCGGTCAATACGGTCTTCCTGATAACGCAGGCCGCTGCTGAGAGTCCAGCGGTCGTTCAGGCGGTAATTCAATTCACCGAAGACGCCGTAGTTTTCCTTGGTGTCATCAAAGCTCGACAGCCCCGACAGCAGCAGGGATTCATCGGATTTGGTGCGGGCCACATATACGCCGCCGACGCCGCTGAATTCGCTGTGCTGGTCACCAAAGGTCAGGCGCGTTTCGTTGGACAGGTTGTTCTGCTTGACGTCGGCGTCGCCCTGGCCGCGGATGCCGGTGTAGCGTTTGACGCTGGAGTGCGAGTACTGCGCCTGGTTGAACAGTTTGAGGCCGTTGTCGAAGTCATAGCTGACATCGAGGATCCCGGTATTGGTGGTCTGCTCCCACGACGGCATGGTCGTGGTGGTGTGGTCGAGCTTGTGGAAAGGCTCGGAGGCCGCTTCCTGGCTGGGGCGGTTGCTGTCGTTGTGGACCAGTGTCAGCTTGGCTTCAAGTCCTGTTATCGAACTGGGTAGCCAGAGCAATTTGGCGCGGGCGTTCAGCGCGCTGAAGTCCTGATCGGTCTTGCCCTTCTGGAAGTTGGGGCTGGTGTAGTCAATAAACGTGTCGCGGGCCGAGTAATCCACCGCCAGACGTCCCGCCAGGTCTTCGCCCATCAACGGGCCGGAGAGGGCAATCGAGGTGCGTTTGTGGTTGTAGTTGCCGATTTCGGCCTGGTATAGCGCTTCGGGTGTGAAGGTCGGGTTTTTGGTGTTGACGATGATCGCCCCGGCAATCGCGTTGGCCCCTTGCGAGGTGGTTTGCGGCCCGCGGAACACTTCGATGCTGTCCAGATCCCAGACCGACGTCGCGCCAAAGAACATCTCGTTGTAATTCAGGTAATGGCCGTCGAGGTTGATCGTCGCGCGGGGCACGGTGCCGCCCCAGAACACGTTCTGCCCGTTGTTCGGCCCCTGGCTGTCCATCCCGCGAATGACCGGAGCGCCCACGGTGTCGGTGTAGATCACGTTGGGGACGCCCTGGAGCACTTCGTGAACCGTCGAGTCACCGGTTTTTTGCTGATCGATTTCGCGACCGCTGATGACCGTGACCGAGGAGGCGGTGTTCTTTAACTCACGCTCAAGTTTCTCGCCGGTGACGGTAATCGGCTCGAACACCAGCGATGTTTTCTTCTCGCTGACCACGCTCTCTTCTGCCAGCGCACAAGACGCGCCGAGCAGGGTAGACAAGGTTAAAACGCTGAAACCACGGCTCAGCTTGCGGGATGGATAGGCCTTCAAGAGATGCTCCAAATGAGAATGATCCTCGTTAATGGCGATCCTAGCATGTAGCCATTACGTTCCTCAATAAAGAATTCATTCCTCTATGCGGTATTTGTCGGTGTGAACTACGCTGCTTTTTTTGTCCGCGGTAAGGGACGCTAAAGTCGGTATCATGCGCATCGCCGTTGCGTCATCGCGTCGTCGATGGATGCCTATTGAGAGACTGCTGCGAGACAGTGGCGAGGAGAGGTTATTTGAAGAAGTTGAAGGCCAGCGTGGACGACGAGGCCCCCGAGACCCCGAACGAAAAGCGCTCGGGCACGATTCAGTCGGTGGCCATTGCTGCACGGTTTTTGAATGTGCTGGCCAGCGCTGAGCGCGAACTGGCCTTGGGTGAAGTCGCCCGGCGCACCAGTACCGGCGGTTCCACGACCCATCGCTACCTGCAAAGCCTGGTCAAGGAAGGCCTGGCCAAACAGGACCCGGCCACCGGCCTGTATGACCTCGGCCCGGCGGCGCTGAGCATTGGCATTGGCGCCCTCAAACGTGTGGATGCGGTAGAAATCGCCGCCGCGCAAATGAAAGCCCTGGCCTACCAGCATGCCGCCAGTGGCGGGGTGGCGATCTGGACCGACCGCGGGCCGACGCTGGTGCGCTGGTATCGCAGTGCCTACTTCTCCATCAGCCCTTTGGCCTTGGGCGATATCCTGCCGCTGGACAACACCGCCTGCGGGCTGGTGTTTCAGGCGTTTTTGCCGAAGACCACGATTGATGCAGCGCGCAAGCAACAGCCCGCGCATTTTCGCGGTACGCCGCCAACCAAAGCGGTGCTTGAAGATGTGCGCAGTGCTTGCTGGTCCGAGCTCACCAGCCACCTGCTGTCGAACGTGACCGGGCAGGCGGCCCCGGTGTTTGACGCCCAGGGCGAGCTGGTATGTGTGATGACCACCGTGGCCGATCTGGGCCAGTTGAAATCGCCCGAAGATCGCCGTGCGCTGTTCCATGCGGCCAATCGGGTCAATCAGTCCACCGGCGGTTTGCCCTGGCAGGGTGGCGAGTAAACCTTAGTCGATGGCCCGGGCCTTGGGCACCACCAGCGGGGTGCCGGTGACCGGGTCAGGAATGATCACCGATGCCAGACCGAACACCTGCTCGACCAGCGCCTCGGTGAATATTTCGCCCGGGGCGCCCTGGTCGACAATCGCACCGTCCTTCATCGCAATGATGTGTGAGGCGTAGCGGCAAGCCTGATTTAGATCGTGCAACACGGCGACAATCGTGCGGCCCTCGCGGTTGAGGCGGGCGAGCAGTTCGAGCAGCTCTATCTGGTGGGCAATATCAAGAAACGTGGTGGGTTCATCCAGCAGCAGGATCGGTGTTTCCTGGGCCAGCACCATGGCAATCCACACACGCTGGCGCTGGCCGCCGGACAGTTCGTCCAGCAAGCGGCCGGCCAGTTCCGTGACCTGCGCAGCCGCCATCGCCGCGCTGACGGCCTGCTCATCGGCCTGCGACCACTGGCGCAAAAAAGACTGATGCGGATAACGCCCCCGGGCGACCAGATCGGCCACGGTGATGCCATCGGGGGCCACCGCCGTTTGCGGCAATAAACCGAGGGTGCGGGCAACTTCTTTGGCCGGCAACAGCGTGATGACCTGCTGATCAAGCAACACCTGGCCGCTGGCCGGGGTCAGCAAGCGGGACAAGGCGCGCAACAAGGTCGACTTGCCACAGGCGTTGGGGCCGACGATCACGGTGAACGAGCCATCGATAATGCTGACCGAAAGATCGGTCGAAATCGTCCGTTGCTCGTAACGCAGAGTCACGGCATCGGCACGCAAGCGATGGGTCATGGAGAAGAGTTCCTGGCCAGTCAGAAGGGCGGCCAGTATCACAGATGCGGAATTTGTTCCGCAATACGGAAAGTGCGGGGCGATATCAAGATCAAAAGATCGCGAGGCCCGCGATCTTTTGATGTGAACGTTACGCGGCCTTGGTTTTAAGGGCCTCGGCAATGTAATCCGCTTGCCGGATGGCCAGGCTGACAATCGTCAGCGTGGGGTTTTCGGCCGCGCTGGTGGTGAACTGGCTTCCGTCCGAGATAAACAGGTTAGGCACCTCGTGGCTCTGGCCGTGTTTGTTGCACACCCCGTCAGCCTCTTTCAGGCTCATGCGGCAAGTGCCCAGGTTGTGGGTTGAAGGGTAGGGCGGCACGCGGTGGGTTTTCAGCGCGCCCACCGCTTCGTACACCGCGCTGCCTTGTTTGAAGGCGTGCTCGCGCATGGCCAGGTCATTGGGGTGATCGTCGTAATGCACGTTGGCCACGGGGATGCCCAAGTGGTCCTTGGTGTCACTCAAGGTGATGCGGTTGGTCTCGCGGGGCATGTCTTCACCCACCAGCCACATGCCCGCCAGATGCGTGTAGTTGTCCATCACACGGGTGAAATCCCGGCCCCAGGCGCCCGGATTAAAAAACGCCGCCATAAACGATGGGCCGAGGGAAATGGTCTCCATTTCATAGCCGCCGACAAACCCGCGATCCGGGTTGAAGCGCGACTCGTCACTGATCAGCCCCGCCATGATCGTGCCCCGATAGAAGTGCACCGGGTCGTTGAACTCGGCGAACACTGAACCTGTGGTGTGGCGCATGTAGTGCTTGCCGACCATCCCCGAGCCATTGCCCAAACCGTGAGGGAACATCGCGCTGGACGAGTTGAGCAGCAACCGCGGGGTTTCAATCGCATTGCCGGCAATCGCCACGACACGGCCTTTTTGCCGGTGCAACTGGCCTTGGGCGTCGGCATAGACCACGGCATTGGCGCGGCCCTTGGCGTCATGTTCGATCCGCACGGCATGGGCCTGGGTGCGCAAGTCGAGTTTGCCGGTGGCTTCGGCTGCGGGGATTTCGGTATACAGCGTGGACCACTTCGCGCCCATCTTGCAGCCCTGGAAACAGAACCCCAGCTGCATGCATTGTGCTCGCCCGTCACGGCCACGGCTGTTGATTGCCATGTGCCCGGTTGAGCACTCTTTGTAGCCGAGCTTTTTGGCGCCGTTGTACATCACCTGGAAATTGTTGTTGCCCGGTAAGCCGGGGATGTCGTGGGTGCGGGTCACGCCCATTTTGTTTTCGGCGCGTTCGTAATAGGGCTCCAGTTCGGCCAGGGTCAAGGGCCAGTCCAGGACGTTGGCGTCTTTGACATCGCCGTACATCTGGCGTGCGCGAAATTCGTGTTCTTGCAGGCGAATACTGGCACCGGCCCAGTGGGTGGTGGTGCCGCCCACGGTTTTGCAGATCCAGGCGGGCAGGTTGGGGAAGTCTTTGGCGATCTGCCAGGAGCCCGAGGTGGTGCGGGTGTCGCCCCAGGACAATTGCGCAAACGAAGGCCATTCATCGTTGATAAACGTTGCCGGGGATTGCCGTGCACCGGCCTCCAGCAACACCACCGGGATGCCCTTTTGGCACAACTCGTTGGCCAGCGTGCCGCCGCCTGCGCCGGAGCCGATGATGATCACTACCGAATCGTCGTCAAAACTGTAAGTCGTCATGTTCGCTGCTCCTCAAAACGCACTGGGACTGGCATCGGCTGGCGCGGCAGGTAGCCACTTCAGGTCATTGAAGCCGCGCATCAGGTAGCCGCCTTTAGGGAAGGAGGCGCCTTCGTAGCCGAAGTGCTCGTAGGCCAGTTCATTGCTGTACAGCGAGTTGACCGACGTGCCGCGCACCAACTTGAAAAACTCGCTGTTCTGGATTTTTTCGAGCAGGGCCACTTGCTGGTGTTCATCCAGGCTCGCCCACTTGCCGCCCGCCAGCGTGTCCAGCTCAGCGAGGCCTTTTTCCAGCTGCGGCAGAATCGAAGGGTCGGCCGATGCGCGCTCATCCAGCGCCTTCACAGCAAAGGCGTAGACAGCGTCTTCCATACGGTCATGGGGATAAATACGACGCACCACAAGCAACAATTGCGATGCTGCATGACTGGGGAGTGTGTTCATTTGCATGGCCCAGGACTGGCTGGGAGCCAGCAGCGCAATGGGGCCGGAGCTGAACACGAGGGTGCCTAACAGCAGCCCGCCACTTCCTTGCAGGAAGCGACGACGATTGACCTTTAGGTCTTGCATGAAATGTCTCCTTGTTATTTTTATAGGAGTAACAGTGTCACAGGCAAATCACAGGTCGCGGGTTGGCGGGAGCGGGTGACAGCGGTAAGCCCGTCCAGCCGGACGCCGGTTTAAAGCAATCAGGTATTTCTATTGATAGTGACCTCCACGTTGCAGCACCTCGATCTTGTAGCCATCGGGGTCCTGGATAAAAAAGAACCGCGCGAGCAGTTCGCCGTCTCTTTTAAATTCTTTGATGGGGGCGGGCGACCACTGCAAGTCGCTGAGGCGCTTGAACTGCTGATCGAGATCATCGACCACGAAGGCGGCGTGCCCGTAGCCCGTGCCGTGGGTGTACTCGGTCTGGCCCTTGTTCCAGGTGAGTTCTATTTCTGCGCCGCTCTCGATGTCGCGCAGATAGACCAGTGAGAAGTCGTCAAACTCCAGGCGATGCGACTCTATAAGCCCAAACGCCTGCTGATAGAAATGCATGGATTTTTCGAGATCGCCTACGCGGATCATGGAATGAATAAACTTTGCCATTGCCTCATCCTGCCTTGGAATTCTGGTTCTTGTTATAAGCACATTCCAATGGATCATGAGACCAATTGCAGCGGGGCAGGTAATAGAGGGGTACTACGTTTTGGCATGTTGCGATCGATTTAAAGATCGCAGCCTCGCGCTGCTCGGCAGCGACTACAGATGCGTAGTCGCTGCCGAGCAG